>JAISDM010000004.1 GCA_031264885.1 Peptococcaceae bacterium
CGACCTGATTTCATGACTATGCGTTAATTCGTTCATCTCTGTTTCCTTTGCCTCAGTATGATAACAATGAAGATAACAGACCCAACGCTTCCGAGTATCAGGGATACGGGAACCTCAAAAGGCATTATGATTGTACGGGAAAGAATATCGCAAAGGGTTACGGTCCCCATGCCCAATACAGATACCCAGGGAAGATTACTCCTAAGATCATCGCCCCTGTACATGGAAACAATGTTTGGTATGATCAGGCCCAAAAAAGGCAGGTTCCCGATAACAGCCGCAACAATCCCAACCGCGAAAGAAATAAGGCCGGTACCCCGGATGACAATTTTGTTGTAATTGGCGCCAAGGCTTGTTGCGACATCCTCCCCCAGGCCCGCTAATGTCAGCCTGTCCGCATAGATAAAAATGAAAAAGGTAATCACCACAATCAGCCATAAATATTCATACCGTCCGGCTTGAACAGGCGCGAAGGAACCCGCAAACCACGTTTCAATATTCTGTGTCATTTGGAAAACAAGCCCCACAAAGGTGGAGACCGCGGAGATAACGGCTCCTAGCATCATACCTATAATCGGAACAATCAGCGATGAGCGGAGCTTCACTCTTCTCAAAAACAAAAAGAAAATCATTGTACCGGCAAAAGAAAAAACGATGGCGCCGGTCATTCTCAGGACAAGGGAGGGGGCCGGAAAAACCAGATACACAAAAATAAGCCCGAGGCCCGCCCACTCAATCGTTCCCGTTGTGGTGGGCTCGACCAGACGGTTCTGTGTAATGAGTTGCATCACAAGGCCGGATATCGACATGGCAGCGCCTGTAAGCATTAACGCAGCCGTCCTTGGAACACGGGTTATGAAAAACATATCTTTCCCGTCCGCCTGCCCCTGTATGTCATAAACTCCGGTGACCAACGATATAACACCTAAAATAAAAACGGCAATCACCGCCAATATAAAAGACGCTGTCCATAATCTATTTCTATCCGAATGCAGGGGCTGAGAAATCTCAGCCCCTGTAACTTTGCGTATTGCGCTTTTTGGCATTTTGATATACTTCCTTTTGCTACTTGGCCAAAGCGGCTGCAATGTCGCTGAACAACTCAGTATACGTTTGAATTGATTCGTTTGTATAGGTATCCTTCGGCGCATAAAACGTTTGACCTTCAGAAATGGCAGTTGTGTTCCGGAGGGCCGGTGAATTATTGATAACGTCCTGCGCGGGAACGGCGTCCACCGCCGAGGATGTCCCCGCGTCACGGTCCAGCACGAAAATCCAGTCGGGATTGCTCTGCGCTATTGCTTCAACGGAGATATCGTCACCCTGATGGTCTGATGTAGCGCCATCGACTTCCAACGGCGACAGCCAGCCAAAAACCTCATACATAGGCCCCCAAACCCGCCCGGAATGAGGAGCCGAATAGCCAATATTTCCGCCGGAAACGATAACGCTGATAATCGTATCCGTTCCGTTATAAGCGGCTTTTGCGTCTGCGATTGCTTTGTCAAAATCAGCCACAAGACGCTCACTCTCGGCGTTTTTATCAAATATTCTCCCCAATGCCAGTGTGGAGTTTTTAAACCCGTTTACAAGGTTATCGCCGGGCGTATCGGCATCCGTGGAAACATCGAAATTAAGGTTGATAACTACCGCGTTCGGTACAAGCGCTTTTATTTCCTCGTAACGTCCGCCAAACCTTTGTCCGACAATAACAAGCTCTGGGTCAACGGCCGCTATGACCTCAAGATTCGGGTCGTTATGGCTGCCTATGTCCTGAACGGAAGCATCGCTGACAAACGGGAAATCCGCAGGTATAATGGCTTTGGGGACGGCGGCCAGTTTAATCCCCCAGTCGGACAGGGTTTCGTAGGTTCTGCTATCCAGCGCCACTACTCTTTGAGGATTTATGGGAACCGTGACGGTTCCGTAAATATCCGTGATTTCTACCTCTGTGGGCTGCTCGTCTGTCGGCTGACTGACTTCGGGAGGGGCTTCGCTTACCAGCGGGGGTGTGTCGGAAGCAGGCGAAGCGGCGGCGGTTCCGTTGGTGGAATTTGCGCAGCCCGTTAGCATGAAAGCAAAAGCCATGATAAAAATTGTAAATTTAAGTAACAGTAATTTTCTCATTCGTATTCTCCTCATATACGCTTGATATACAAGCAAATTTATTGATTGGCCGTGTTTCTTCCGTCATACCAATCCACAAAACACACCCTTGAAAGCGGATTGGCAAATACTATTTTCCGCTGCCCGCCCAAAAAATTTGAACGAATCTAATTGGGAATAGTATCAAATCAAGGCTTTCGCCGATCTTGTTGATAGTCCTTACAAATCATCTCCTTCAATCAATTCAATGACTCTACAAAGGCGATCTCCTGATTCTTCCTTTTTTGGTGGGATGTTCTGCCGGAAGCGCGTCCCGCATTCCTTCCGGCGGTTCTGTTCCTTCGTCTGAAGCCGCCCGGTATTTTTCCCATATTTCAGGCTGCCGCCGGATAACCAGTGAATTTCTTCCGGCGGGCAAGACTCAGACTCTCTTGGTTCCTGTTTCCCCGGTGAGAATCAGGGCTTGTATTTTCCGATAAGGTATACTTTTCTGGAAAAACCAAAACGGGTCGTTAAATTACATAATATGTAAATATGGCATAAAAAATCCGCGAAACAAATCATCGCGGATGAAAGAAATTACAAGTATATGGTAAACATGGGTTTCCAGAAAAGTATAGGTTTCTGGAATTCAGGTTTATTTATTTTTGTTGGCATTTTCTAACTGACAATATAATGTTAACACTACTATATAAGCTTGTCAAGGGGTATCAATCCCTGAACAGGGCAATCGCATAAAAAACACAGTTATTTAGGGATTGATAGCCCCCAGAAGTCCTCCTTCGTTTCTCTATTGTCATTCTGGGCTTGACCCGGAATCCAAAAAATTCGGTGATTGTGTAACCAACGCAACAGAGCGCGTGTGGTTCGGTCGAATCTATGTATTCATTCGACCACAATTTGGGCAAAACGTGCAAATCGTTGCGACGATGTGTGATTTTTGGCAGCGTTTTCTGCGTAAGTTTACACATTCACGCACGCGGCAGACATAAATCCCGGATGCATGCGCCGGACGTGGAGCGACGTATTTCCGGATAAACTGATATGCCGCCGAATCTATCCCCCTCCGAATATAGTATCTTGTACTGAAAAACAGGCTCACGCGCTGAAGCAGGAGTGCGCTCAGCACATTCTTTATTTGGATACCTGACGGTTCATTTTGGATAAGTCGGATTTCGTTTTTCCAGCGTAAAAATGAAACATCCTTCGCGACATCGTGATATTTATCGAAAAATGAGCGACATTAACTAAAAGCAGGAGAAATTTACCTGTTTTTGGTAAATAATATGCGGATTCGGGGATAGCGTCTAACGATGCTTTCTTAATCTTATGCTCATCCTGTACCCTACCCGCGAACCTTTTGTCCGCCTGTCTTCGGCTGTCGCTTTCACCGACAGGTGTATCGCATTCGCCTTGCGTTCCCTCGGTTACCGGAAAAATGGTTTCCCATACGCCTCTTTCCGCTGTGCCCGATATCTGCGCACTGTGTCGTCTTACCACCGGTGATCCGGCTGCGTACATCTATTGAAGATACCTTGCGGCGCGTCCATACCCGCGTGTCCCGCATCGCTCCGTCACAATTCGGGCGCTTTGTGGTGTGCCATCTCGTTTTACCATCAGTCATACAAGAGAAATACCAAAATAAAATCTTAAATCTTCCGAGTATTACTTCTTTGCGCCGGGTACAACTTCGAAGATCAACCGGCACACTGCGTCCGGGTTGTTGCTGTAATAGACTTGTGTCGCCCTAACTGACATGCCTTGGACAGCGTCGTCCAATTTCAACAAGTTGTACACAATCTTTCGCATCAGCCCGAGGTTTTCCGTCGCGTGACCCTTTCTCGCCGTGCAGCGATCTTCCCGCAACGCGTCGTCCAAAACCCAGTGCAGGCTATTTTCTATCGCCCAGTGATGTCTCGAAAAGCAAGCAAATTCTTCAACATTCATTTTCCTGCTGATGATATAGGTTTCTGTTTCTACCGAGGGTTTTTCATTTAAAATCTCACCGTCTTCACCGCGATGTATCTCAAGACGTTTCCTGACTGCCATGCCAACAGCAGCCACATCCGGCCATTCACCTTTGAATACACAAGAGGCGTCATTCCATATGTAATAAGTTCTGTGCTCTATCCTTGAGTGACCTTGATTGAATTCCTGATAAACCCCTAATTGATCGGTGAACGGCGTCGCGATTTCAATTCCTTTTTCCGCGTATTCCTTGGCTCTGGATGCTTCGAGCCGCTGTTCGGCAATAATCGTGTCCATCTCCAACTGAATATCTTTGTGTAAATTGGACTGATTGTCCTTGACCGGCAAAACAAAGTCCGCGCCTTTGCTAAGAAAAAGTTTGACAATATCCTTTTGGCATCCGATGGCGTCTGTCGTAACAACAGCTCCCTCTAAATCCAACCAGCCCAACAAATCAGGGATACCCTTGATCTCGTTTGTCTTTGCCTCTACTTTGAGCTGCCCGATACAGATGCCTGTGTTTACCATGAGGGCATTGATCAATATCGGAACTTTCTTGCGGTATACTTTTTCGCAGGCAGCGCGGACGGCCTTTCCGTCAATCGCCACATGCTTCCCTTGGGGGCGCGTCAAGTCGGCGATCCATTGGATAAAACATTCCAGGAACTCTGCCGGATGGATGACGCTAAAAGCCGCGCTGAATGTGTCATGTGACGGGATACCGTTTGCAAGCCCCAGCAACTCGGAGAAATACGCCTCATGGAATTTCAGATCAAGCGCCATATTCGTGAAATCAGTATGTCCCCACAAAAGGCCGAATACGGTCAATATGAAGATATCCAACAGCTTGTGCCGCTTCCCCCGGTTGTCACGCGGATCTTCTATGCTGCCAAATATTGCGGCCAACGTGTTGAGTGATTCGAATTTATACCGCATGAATCTCAACCCCCAATCTTGTGAATATTGCGCTCATTTCAGGTGTGACTTCTGATAACATATCGCATTCCTTGGTCTCGACCAGATACAATTCTGACAATGGCCGCAGATCTTCTATGGATATTCCCGCGAGTCGCTCGTATCTCTTGATCTGCATATTCAGATTAATATGTAAGTCAGATAAAGATGGCAGATTTGTGTTCCTCAAAAGATAACTCCTTGGGGAAACGTGGTTCACAATATGCAAAAAGGCAAACCGCAGGGTCTCCCTATCGTGAGAATTGATCAGAAACGCCTCCGGGAACAATGTTTGCAACACAAAGGACATTCCATACTCGTAGACCTTTACTCTGTCTGTGGATATTTTTCTCACATGAGTCTTAATCACCCCTTCTCTGGTTATTGTCCCGATGTACTCTTGCACTGGCTGTGGATATTTCTTTCCCGGAACCCGTTTTGATGTGGAACGGTACAAATAGTATTCATTGCCGACCTTCTTTACAGATGTCCCCTTTTCTTTGAATGCATTCACCCAATCCGGATAATTTGACATAAAAACACCTCCCGAATATGTATAATATATTATACTATACATTTGAGGCAAAAACAATAGGAAATCACACTGAATTATGCCATTCCCTATACATTGTTTTTCTTGCTATCTCTGAGATTTTCAATTTCTTGATTTTTTTTATGCGATTGCCCTGATCCCTGAATAACTGTATTTTTTACGCGATTGCCCTGGGCTGAGCGGCTAATCAGTCTTTATCCGTCTTCTATCTGAGGCCGGGCCGCCTCCATAACAGACAAGCTCACGCTCCCGCCCCATCGTCAAAGAGATGGCAGCGGACATCGTGGCCCTCCCCCACCGGGCGCATCACCGGATCCTCAGACCGGCACCGGCCCGTCGCCTGGCGGCAGCGTTGATGGAAGCCGCAGCCGGGCGGCAGATTCACGGGAGAAGGAATCTCCCCCTGAGATTCCGCCCGGGCAGGCTTCAACGCCTCCTCCTCATCCGATATCACCGGGATGGAAGAAATCAGCATTTGAGTATACGGATGCCGGGGATGGCGGAAAAAATCCTCAGCCGGCGCCACCTCATCCAATTTTCCCAGATACAATATCGCCACGCGTCCGGCGATATTGCGCATCAAACTCAAATCATGGGTGATAAACAGATAGGTCAGATGATTCTGCTGCTGCAGCTTCAGCAGCATATTAATGATCTTGGCCTGAATGGACACATCCAGCGCCGATGTGGGCTCGTCCAAAATAATCAGCCGGGGATCGGTGGCAAGCGCCCTGGCGATGGCCGCCATCTGCTTTTCGCCGCCGCCGATAGACGCGGGGGATTTAAACCGGTAGCTGTCCGGCAGCTCCACCATATTCAGCAGTTCCTTCACCCGCCGCTCCCGGTCCTGTTTTGTCATCTGCGGCTGATGGATCTTCAGCGGCAATTCCAGGATCTGCTGAATCGTATGCTGAGGATTCAAGGAAGACCCCGGATCCTGGAATACGATCTGTATGCTCTTTTTGATATCCAGCCCGCGCTTCTTGCCCAATTCACGCCCTTCATACAGAATGCTGCCTCCGGTGGGCTGGAACATACCGGCCACAGCGTAAGCCAGCGTGCTTTTGCCGGAACCGCTCTCCCCCACCAGGCCCACGATCTCCCCCTTGGCGATGTCCAGGCTTACATCGTCCACCGCCTTCACATACTGCGGCTCTCCGTGCTTTCGGCCGATGGGAAAATACAATTTGAGGTTTTTTATCCGCAAAATGGCCGCCGGATCAGTCTGCATGAACCATTCATCCCTTTTCTCGCTATACAGTTCTACATATCCGCAATTCGCAGTTTGACCCGGCATCCGGCGGAGGGGGAGGATGTCGGCGATTAGGCGAAGCGTTTTAGAATTTCTAGGTGAAATTTGCGCCCGCAAAAGCCACTGATTGAGCGGAGCGAGTTTGGCTTTTGCAGCAAATTGAACCGTAGAAATTCAAAACGCGGAGTCCGTAAGCCGGCATCCTCCCCCTCCGCCGGGTATTTGCCCCAAACTGCGAATTGACGCTACATATTAAAACAAGCCGCCTGATGCCCCGGTTCCGCCTCCCGCGGCGAAGGCGCCTCCGCCTTGCACCGCGCCCCCGCCCTGGAACACCGGGGCTCAAACCGGCATCCGGGCGGCGGAGACCCATAGTCCGGGATAGAGCCGTAGATGCCCGATTGAATCCCGCCGCCGGACAAACGGGGCGCCGCCGCCAGCAGCCCAATGGTATAAGGATGCGCCGGGCGCCGGAATATCTCGGCGCTGGGCGCGGATTCCACCACCGTGCCCGCGTACATCACATAGATGCTGTCCGTCAATTCCCGGGCCACCCCCAGGGAATGAGTGATCATAATCAGCGCCATATGCCGCCGGTTCACCAGCTCATTCAGGATTTTATGCACCTGCGCCTGAATGGTTACATCCAACGCGGTGCCCGGCTCATCGGCGATCATCAGGTCCCGCCGGGTCATAATGGCCATGGCGATGCAAATCCGCTGCTTCATACCCCCGGACAGCTGATTGGGGTAGAAATGAAATATCCGCTCCGGATCAGGGATAAACACATCCCGGATCGCGTCCAGCACCATCTCCCTGTGCCGCTTCCGATTTTTCCCCGCGCCCTGAGACGAGTAGCGGGCCACATCCATCATCTGCTGCCCGACGGTGAACACCGGATTCAGAGCCGCGGCCGGCTCCTGGTATATCATGGAAATCTCCCCGCTGCGCACCTGCCCCAGCTCTTTGGCGTTCATCCTCAGAATATCCTTGCCCTTATAATATATCTCGCCCTCCGGGACGACATACTGATGCTCAGGGATAATGCCGAGAATTGACTTGGCCGTGGTGGTTTTCCCACAGCCGGTCTCACCCACCAGGCCCACCTTTTCGCCTCTGGACACAGACAGCGTCACATCGTTCAGCACCCTCGCGTACCCTTTGTACACCTTATACCAAAGCTTCAGATTCCGGATGTCCAAAATCCTTTCGCCGTTGACTTCACCGTTGACTTCGCCGCTACTCATACTTGCTGTCTCCTTTGGATAGCATATCCCCGATCCCGTCCCCCAGGAAATTAAACCCAAGGATGATCAGCACAATGGCAAAAGAGGGAAAAATCGTCATCCACCAGGCGTCCGGCATATAGCGGGAACCGTCGGACACCATCTGCCCCAGAGACGGCGTCGGCGGCTGCTCCCCAAGCCCCACATAGCTGAGAGTCGCCCCGATCAAAATCACCCAGCCCACGTCCAGCGCCATCTTGGTAAAAATCGGAGAAACGCAGTTGGGCAATATCTGCCGAAAAATAATGTGCGGCTTGCTGGCGCCGATCAACTCCGCGTGAATGACATAATACTCATTCCGGCAGGAGGAGGCGATCCCGTACATCAGCCGGGCGTACCAGGGCCACCACATCACCGTGACAGCGATCATGGCGTTGGTCAGTCCGGGTTCCAAAATAGACACCACCGCCAAAGCCAGCAGCAAAGCCGGCACCGACAAAAACACATCCGTCACCCGCATAATCAGGGTGTCCAGCCAGGTACCCCTCAGATAACCGGCCAGAAGCCCCAGAGAACAGCCCACAGGCACAGCCGCCGCCAGCACCAGAACGGCCATATACAGCGCTCCCCGGAAAGAGAACACAATGCGGGTCAGGATGTCCCGCCCCATATTATCGGTTCCCAGCCAATGCTCCGCCGAAGGCGCGGCGCAGGAATTGACAAAATCCGTGAAAGCGCCAGCGTGGGCGGGATAGGGCGTCACATAAGGGGCCAGCCAGGCCAGCAGCAAGATCAGCGTCACAAGAATCAATCCCATCACAGACAGCCGGTTCCTGGAAAAACGGCGCCAGGCTTTTTCCAGTTCCTCCGCCCGCCGCGCGCTCAGCCACCTTTTCTCAGGCCGATCCGCCTTTAAGCCCTCCTTCGCAGAATCCATCAGGCCGCACCCCCCAGCCGGATCCGGGGATCCAAGTAGGCCACCGCCACATCCACCACGATATTGATCCCCACAAAGATCGCCCCAAAGATCAGAATCACACCGGATATCACATTCAAATCCTTGGATAACATAGCGGTCATGCCATACCGGGATATCCCCGGCCAGCCAAAGATCACCTCAATCAAAAAAGCGTTGCTCATCAGGGACGCGATATCCATGCCCATGCAGGAAACAGCCGGGATCAGCGAAGGCTTGAGCAGGTATTTGCCGGTGATGACCCGTCCCGGCGTCCCATAACCCTTCATGGCCGCCAGATAATCCTTGCCGCGGTTCTCAATCATCGCGCTGCGCACCAGCCGCGCTTCCTGACATAACCCCCCCATACACAAGGCGACGGCCGGGATCAAAAGATGCAGAAACGCGTCCCAGAACGTCCCCAGACGCCCTGTCAGCAGACTGTCGACCGTATAAAAACCGGTGATCCCAGGCGGCGGCGTGATCCCGTGGCTCAGCCGGCCCAATACCGGGATCACCGGCCACACATATCCAAACAACAGCAGCAGCAAGGTCGCGATCACAAATCCCGGTATCGCGATCCCGATATAACTCATCACCCGCATCAGCCCGTCAACTAGGGTATCGCGCCAATTGGCGGCCAGCGCCCCGACGGTTATGGAGAATACAATCAAAAAAACCGCCGAGAAAGAGGCCATCTCCAGAGTGGCGGGCAGAAACTCAGCCACATCCTGAGCCACCGCCCGCTTGGTGGAGGTGGAAGTCCCGAAATCCCCCCGCAGCACCCCTCCGATCCAATAGGCGTATTGAACAGGCAATGGCTGATCCAGATGGTTCTCCGTCCGAAAGAGATCCAGAGCGTTCTGCGTGGCTGTGGAACCCAAGGCGAGCCGGGCCGGATCGCCCGGAAGAATCCGGGCGATGCCAAAGATGACCACAGACAGCCCCAGCAATACGACTACAGACGACAACAGCCGCTTAAAAACAAACACGCGAAGATTCATTTTTTTATGTCCTCTTACGAATCCTTACTTATTTACTTATTTACCTCAAATGTGCGGAACTGATAGTTATAGCCCAGACCGCTGGCCATATTCTCTCCCCGGTTTGCCCGCTCCATGGCGGGCCATTTGACGAAGTCACAATAGGCGTGCTTCTCCGCCGATTCCGCCACACTGATCCCATACACCCCGTCCATGACCTCCCGCTGAATATCGGCATAGATCGCGAACCGCGCGTCCTGATCCACGGTTACCAGCGCGGAATCGATCTGAGCGTCCATCGCGTCACTGCGCAGCCATTCGATCTGCTGCCATGTGGCGCTGGTGTCCGAATGAAAACGCTGGTACAGCGTGGCGCCGCCCTCGTCATAATCCGGCCCCATGTAGCAGGGCGCCGCGTTGGGCGTGGTTTCCATCGCAGCCACGTTGTTGACGTGGGCGCTCCAGGGAACCCGGGTCACATTCACCTTCAGTCCGATCTGCTGAGCGTTGGCTTGGATCAAAAGCGCCAGTTTCTCCTCATCCGGCACCTCCGAAATCCAAACCACCTCCACCGCGATGGAATCCAGCTGATCGGCGTAAGCGGACAACGCCAGTTCCTCCCTGGCCTTATCCAGGCTGAACTCATAGGGGGACAGCCCCTCGGCGTGACCGGGCAAACCGGCCAGCACAGGGGAATCCGCTTCCAGATAACCCGGGAACAATACATTGATCACCTGATCGTAATCGATCAAATGGGAGATGGCCCGGCGCACATGCACATCATCGGTGGGCGCTTTGGCGGTGTTCAGCATCAAAAACAAAATCTGGCCCGTAGCCATGGACCCCACGCTGACCCCCTCAATGCCGTCCAGCGCGTCATAAGCCTCATTAGGCTGCCATTGATCGCTGATTTCCAGCTGCCCGCTGCTCATCAGCGCGCGGACGGCGGCCGGCTCGGTGCCGGTAATGATCTCCACCGTATCCGGGGCGTTGGGCTCAAACTCGCCGAAATAACCGTCGAATCTCTTCATGATGACCCGGTCCTGAACCAGCATAGCCTCACAGTAATAGGCGCCGCTGCCCGCGTCATGCTCCGCCAGATACGCCTTGCCGTAATCCCCGAATACCCCGTAAGGCCCCTCCGCCTGGTTCTCCCTGACCACAGCCTCATTGAGAATGTAGATCCGGGGCAGAATCCTCAGGAAGGGGGCGAAAGGCCGCCCCAGTATGAATTGGACCCCATAATCCCCTATGGCTTCCACCTTGTCCACATAATCGGCGAACAGGTAAGCGAATCCCTCGCCCATGGTCAGCATCCGGTTGACGCTGAATGTTACGTCGCTGGCCTTCATTTCGGTTCCGTCATGGAATTTGATCCCCGGCCTGAGGGTAAAATTCCAGGTCAGCCCATCCTCGGAAACCTCCCAGCCTTCCTCCGCCGCGCCCGCCTTCAGCGTTCCGTCCAAATCCGGATACACCAGCGAATCATACAGATTGACGCAAAGGATCATAGACGCGTAATCCACCCCTACGCCGGGATCGATAAAATACCCGCCGGCCTGGGTCATGCGGATGATCTTCTCGCCGCTCCCCCCGGCCGCTTCCGCGGCAGGCGCGCCCCCATCCGCCGCGGCAGAGGTCCCCGCGGCGGATGTATCCGCGGGAGCGGCGCCCCCGCCTCCGCAGCCGGTCCATAACCCCGCCGTCATAATGATCAGAATCACCAGGCATATCCCGGCGTTTTTTCCGCTTTTCTTCCTCATTCCGCTTCCCTCCGTTGGCTGCTTATTTTTGCCGCTTATTTCACTGTGACCCCGTAATCCTCTTCCGCCTGAGCCGCCGTGATATACCCGTTTTTCACATCTTCCGCCACTTTTTGCGGGTCGCGCTTCCCGGGCTCCCCATAACCGCCGCCGGTACAGGTGACCATCCGCACCACATCATTCTTATTGAGAACGGTTTGGGCGGTGATCCCCATGGGACCCTCCTTGGTTCCGTCCGCCCTGAGGAATTCAAAGTAATTGTAAGAACCGTCCCGGCCTCCGGCCGTGCCCCAGGCAGGGAATTTGTTGCGGCCGAAGGAGGCGGAATACATCTGCCCGTCGGTCAGCGCGCGATAGGAGCGCACCGCGCCGGAACCCCCCCGGAACTCGCCCGCGCCCGCCCCGTCCGTATGCAGGCTGTATTCGTCAATGCGGATGCCATACCGGGATTCGGCCATTTCCACAGGCACATTATAGGTCTCCCCGTCCCCCACACAGAATTGCCCCACCTCGCCGTCCTTGCCCCGGGACGCGCCCCAGCCGCCCCCCGTAGGCTCCACGATCAAGAAGGGCTGGCCGCTTTTATGATGCAGGCCGGTGAGCACCACCGCGCACACCGACAGCATATGCCCCGCCCCCAAATATTCCGGGAATACAGGCGCCAGCGCCTTCCAGATCGCGTCACAGGCGTAGATCATGCTCTCGAAATAACAGGATGTGGGCGCCGGAGCGTCGCAGTTCAGCACCAAGCCCTCCCCCGCGATGACGTCCATCACGCGGAATATCCCGTCGTTCACCGACAGTCCCGGATTGACGATGGACATATAGGCCACCTTCACCCCCGCGCACAGGGAACTGTAGCCGCTGTTGATGGGACTGGCCACCTGGGGGCTGCTGCCGGTGAAATCCGCCGTAAAGCGATCCTTGGCGATGGTCACCTTGACCTGGATCTTCACCGCGTTCCCATGACCGTCGTCGTCCATATACTGCTCCGCCTCATATACCCCCGCGGGCATCTCGGCCAGCCTGGCCCGGGCCGCCATTTCACCCTGATCCATCAGGCGCGCCATGGATTGAAGCAGCACATCTTTCCCGTATTTTCCGCATAATTCCGCCAAGCGGTTGAATCCGGTGCGCAGCGAGGCGATCTGCCCCCACATATCCCCGTTGGACGCCACCGGGAAACGCACATTCGCGGCGATCATATCCGCCAGGGTCGCGTTGAGTTCCCCGCCTTCCACCAGCTTGACCCCCGGGAAGCGCAGCCCCTCCTGGAACACCTCCGTGGAATTGGTCGTGAAGGAACCCGCCGCCATCCCGCCGATGTCGGACCAATGGGCCTTGTTCCCCACGAAGGCGATCAGCTCCCCCTCATAAAACACCGGCATCACCATTCCGATATCGGACAGATGCGTCCCTCCGCCCATATAGGGATCATTGATGATGAACACATCCCCCGGCCGCATTCCCCCGCCGCCGAATTTCTTGATGATCTCCTCAATCATCGGCGAGATAATGCCGATGAAGCCGCAGGCCCCATTGCCCTGAGTCAGAAGCTGGCCCTTGGCGTCGGCGATCCCGCAGGCATAATCCAGGGTCTCATAGATAATGGGACTCATGGATGTCTGGGCAAAAGCGTAAAACACCTCGTCGCCGATGGCAATCAGCGAATCCTTGACAATATCCAGGGTCACGGAATCCATTTTACTCATGATGGCTTCACCTCTGTTTCAATAATCAAATTGCCGTAATCGTCCACCGTCAGACTTTGGCCGGGACCCACCAGCGTGGCCGCGTCTTTCTCCTCCACCACCGCCGGGCCGGTCAGCTTTGCCCCCGCCAGCAGCGCCTTCCGGCTGTATACGGGGGTTTCCATCCATCCGTCCCAGGTAAAATAGACCTGCCGCCGCTCTACCAGCGCCTCTGCCACCGGCGCCTGCTGGGGCGCCAATTTATTGAAAGCAGGCTTCTCCATCCGTCCGTACACCACCAGGTGCAAGTTGACGATCTCCACCGGCGTTCCCTCCAGCCGATAGGTATAATAACGTTCATGGGTCTCATGGAAACGCTTCTCAATATCGGCTTTCACGGCTTCGTCCCAGGGCGGCGCCGGGGTCTGAACCTTCACGGTATGCTCCTGCCCGTTATAGCGCATATCCGCGTAATAATGACGGGTGACGGCGCCTTCCGCGATTCCGTGGAGGACGAAATCCGCCGCCGCGCCGGCCGCCAGCCCGTCCCACATCTGTCCAAACTCCTGAGAGGGGGTTTCGGCCAGCGGATTGATCTTGGTCTGTATGTAATCGTGGCGTATATCCGTCATTAGCATGCCCCACGCGGAAAACACCGCGGCGGCCACCGGCACGATGATCTTGCGGATGCCCAGATCCCTGGCCAAAGCCGAGGCGTGCATGGGGCCGCCGCCTCCGAAGGCCACCAAGGTAAACTCCCGGGGATCATAGCCCCGGCGCACGGATATCAGCTTCAGCGCGTTGTACATATTGGCCTCCGCCACCCGGATCACATTGACGGCCGCCTGCTTCGCGTCCGCGTCCAGCGGTTTGCCCACCCGTTCCAGCAGCGCGTTCTCCACGGCGGCGATGTCCACCGCCTCGTCAAAGTTGGCGGAGGACAGCCGCCCGGCCACCAGACAGGCGTCCGTGGTGGTGGGTTCCGTCCCCCCGCGCCCATAAGCCACCGGCCCGGGCGCCGCCCCGGCGGACCGGGGTCCCACCCGGAGGGATCCGGTATCGTCCATCCAGGCGATGGACCCGCCCCCATTGCCGATTTCCACGATATCCACCACCGGCGCCATGATGGGATACCCCGCGCTGCGCTCGGTGCGCTCAATCCGGTAACCGGTGGTGATCTTGACCTCGCCGCCGTCAATCAGGGAGCATTTGGCCGTGGTGCCCCCCACATCCAGAGAGATCATCTGTCCTTCCCCGATGGCCTTGCCCAGCGTGGCGGCGCCGAAGACCCCCGCCACCGGCCCGGATTCCACCAGGTTGATGGGTGTGGATTTGGCGCCGCTCAAAGGCGTGGCGCCCCCGTTGGACTGCATAAAGAACTTCCCGGCTTTGACCCCCAGCTGGTCCAGCCGCCGCTCCAGCCGGTCCGCGTACCCGGACGCCACCGGCCCCACATAGCCGTTCAGCGCCACCGTGGATGTGCGTTCATACTCACGCCATTCCCGGGTCACCTGGCAGGAAGCAGTCACAAACACCTCCGGCCACAACGCCTTCACATAATCGGCGGTCTGCGTCTCATGAATCTCATTGGCATAGGCGTTGATGAAGCAAATGGCCACCGCCTGAACCCCTTCCTTCTTCATGGCCTCCACCGCCCTGGCGACATCGTCCCGGTTCAGCGGCGCAATGACCTCCCCCTCATGCGACATCCGTTCCTCCACCTCGAAGCGGAGATAACGCGGGATGAACGGCTTGGGTTTGGCAAAAACCAAATTAAATAAGTCCGGCCGGTTGCACCGGGCAATCTCCAGCACATCCCGGAATCCCTTGGTGGTGATCAGCCCGGTTTTGGCCCCTTTGCGCTCGGTGAGCGCGTTGATAATGGTGGTCGTGCCGTGGATGAAGGCGGTGAATGACTGAGGATTCAACCCGCTTTTCTCAATGACCCGGATCACCCCGCGCTCAAAATCAGGCGGCGTGGTGTCCCCCTTGAGCGTGCGCATGTCCCCTTTCTCATCCATGGCCACCAAGTCGGTAAAAGTTCCCCCTATGTCTGTCGCGATCCGCATAAGTGCCCTCCTTCTTTTTGCCGGAATCTCTGTCAGGATCTCTGCCGAGTATAAATAAATATTAAAAAATGACGCCCACGCTTAAAGCCAAGGCGTCATTGCCCGCACCATCCCTGTTTCAAACACATTTTATTCCCGTCATACATATTTGTCAATAGTCTAAAACCGGCTTTTATTCCCCTCCTGGGCGGCAGGCGGCAGGCGGCAGGCGCCTGACGAAGACGGGCGGCAGAATGCCGCCCCTACATACGCGTCATTCGCCTGGCGGCTGGTGGCGCGGCAGGTACCGGTGTGGCGCCGCCCCTGCAGACACGTCATTCACTATACCGTTGGGGCGGCATTCTGCCGCCCGGGACCGCCCGAAAACGACAAAAATCGCATCGTGTATACAATATATAGCGTGTCGTTTTGTAGATACAACCGCTTATAAAGGAACCAGCTATCGCGCCTCCTATTGGTTAGGTTCTGTTTTCACAAACCTCATCCCCGCCGAAAAAGCTTTTGCGACGGGCGCGCCTTTCGCGAAATACTCACGCGTTGAGGCGTCCCACGAGATAATATCGCTCCATTGCGCGGTCGCGCCGTCTTCGACGACCGTGCCTTTGACCTCGCCAATAAACAGCGTGTGCAGACCTAAGTCGAGGATGTGGGCGACCTCGCACTCAAGCGCGTATGGGAACTCAGCGATGTACGGCGCGTCCACGACCTCGCTCCCC
>JAISDM010000023.1 GCA_031264885.1 Peptococcaceae bacterium
GCCCGAGAAGCCGCCCGCCGGCTTGGCGTCAGTCATTCGACATTCTTATCCTGGGCAAAAGCGAACGAATACCCTGGCTAAAAAAGTAGAGGTTTTCGACCAGTCCTTTGTGGCCGTTCCGGGCTTGTCTGTTTCCCGCCGTTCCGCGCCTGTTTTTTCCCGTCATTCCGGGCTTGTCCCGGAATCCAGGGGCCCGGTGAAAAGAATAAATTCCGGGTCAAGCCCGGAATGACAAAATTTGACGCCGAAAATGACAGAATTTGGCGCATGGATGACAAAATTTGGTGTTCGGAATGACGGGATTTGGTGTCAGGAATGACAAAATTTGGCGTCCGGAACGCCACGATTCGGCGCCGGGATGACAAAAAACGGGCGGCAGAATGCCGCCCCTACGGCGCCGCGCGTGACGCGTGTGTAGGGGCGGCATTCTGCCGCCCGTCTCTGGCAGACGCGAATTTTCAAATTTCAATTTGCGGTTTTTCACTTGACAGAGTTCATTTGGTAATGTAAAATTTGTCTTAATTCAACCTGGTCGAAAACCTCTACTTTTTTAGCCAGGGTATTCGTTCGCTTTTGCCCAGGATAAGAATGTCGAATGACTGACGCCTAGCCGACGGGCGGCTTCGCGGGCTGAAATACCGTCGTCCGTCCAGGCGCCCAGCACATCCCGGAATAGTTCGGTTCGTTCCGCGGGTGGCCTGCCAAATTGAACGCCCCGCTCTTTTGCCGCCAGAATGCCTTCCGTTTGCCGCTGTTTGATGAATTCCCGTTCGGTCTGCGCTACGTAACTGAGAATCTGCAGCACCAAATCCGCGATGAAGGTTCCCGTCAGGTCGCGGTCTTTTTGCCGCGTGTCCAGCAAGGGCATGTCGAGAACCACGATGAATGCCTGCCGCTGCTTTGTGATGATCCGCCATTGATCCAGGATTTCGCCGTAATCCCTTCCCAGTCTGTCGATGCTCTTGATGACAAGTGTGTCGCCGGGCTTTAATTTTTTCATCAGCTGTTTGTATGCCGGCCGGTCAAAATCCTTGCCGCTTTGTTTATCTAAGTAGATGTGGTCGTTCTGTATCCCGAATTCTCTCATGGCCGCAAATTGTCTGCCTTCGTTCTGATCGCGCGTGGATACCCGCGCGTAACCAAAGATATGATCGCTAATGGGTCACCGCTCCTCTCAAATGTGTATGATTTCTCAGGAGGACGGGATGCGGGCCCATCCTCCGAATGCTGTTAGTTTATCGTATCATATGAGCGGGGACAAAGATAACTTCAATTCGCAATTTAGAAATCAAACGCGATTTTTGTTGTTTTCGGATGGTCCCGGGCGGCAGAATGCCGCCCCTACGGCGCCATGAATGATGTATCCGTAGGGGCGGCATTCTGTCGCCCGTCTCTGACAGGCGCGGATTTCCCAATTGCGGATCGCAGAAAGACGAGAGGCCATCTCAAATGGTGATGGCTAGATTAGGCGGTGAACGCCTGCTATTTCCGGCGTCCCCTTTGTTCCACATCCGCTCTGATCGGCGCAAACACGGCCTCGTCGACTGCGCCGGTTTCGCGGAAAGCCGCCGCGGCGCTTGCCATTACCTTAAAATTCAACTCTGTGCCCTCGCTGTCGGCGAGGTAATCGACGGCCCGGTTGGGGGCGATCCCGAACCGCCCGGCGGTTTGTACGGCGTCGATGTTCGCGCCGAGAAAGACGAACTCCCAGCCGTACTGTGTTTTTTGCCGCTCAATCTGTGCCTTGATCTTTTCGGCGGAGTATTCGCGGCTTGAGTTTTCTTCGCCGTCCGTGATGATCACGAACATCACTTTTTCGGCGCGGTAGTCGTCGGCGGTGTGCTTCTGGGCGCTGCCGATTTTGTGAATCGTCCTGCCGACGGCGTCAAGGAGCGCGGTCGATCCGCCGACTTGGTACTCCTTGTCTGTAATCGGGCTGACCGCCTTGATGTCGATGCGGTCGTGGAGCAGTTCGTAGTTGTTGTCGAACAACACCGTGGTGATGTAGCATTCGCCCTCTACCGTCTGCTGTTTCGCGAGCATTGAATTGTACCCGCCGACGGTGTCGGCTTCCAGCCCGCTCATTGAGCCGCTCTTGTCGAGTATGAATACCAGTTCTGTTAATCCTTTTTTCATTGCCACTACCTCCGAAAGTTTTATTGTCACTGAATTCTAACCTCTTCGGAGGGACGGGAGGTCGCTTCGAAAGCGACAAATGTTCATCCTCCCAGCAGCGGCTGGTCGTACTCGAACAGCACTTCGTTGATCTCAAAAACGTTGTATTTGCCGCTTGTGATGAAAAATTCGACGATCACGTCGAACTTGACGGCGTGGGACAGGGCATAGCCTGCCCGCTCCAGGAGGTCGTCGGTTTCACTGAGCGACAGTTCCAACGCCACCGCAAGGGCGAGAACGGTCTTTTTGCTCGGCGTATAGCCTTTGCCCGTCCGGATTTTGGAGAATAACTTGCGGTCGAGGTTTGCGCGTTTGTAAACCTCGACGTCCGTCTTGCCCTTGGCGTCAATCAGCTGAAAAAGCGTCCGGGAAAACGGCTCGTCGAGGTTGGCGACCAAATCGTCAAGCGGCGGCGGCGCGCCGGCGGTCGGTTCGAACACGGGCGCGCCGCCGGCCGGCGTGGGTTTTTGCTCCAGCGTCTTTGGCGCCGGCATCGGCAGATTGATTAGCATCTTGATTGGTGCATTGTCTGAAACGACGCCTTTATCGGAAAGCGCGTCCCGCTCCGCGTCGAGCAGACGCCGCTGTGTCTGGTATGTATCGACATAATGCTCGTCAATGTAGCTTTTGACCGCGCCGAGCAGTTCGCGGCCGACGGTGAACGCCGATTTGTCAAAGACCGCGAGGGTAACGTCTATGTCGTGGCCGGCAAGGAAGTCTTGAATCGCCGAGACCGCAACTTGCAGCGCCTCGTCTTTCGGGTAGCCGTAGACGCCGCTTGATATCAGCGGAAACGCGATGCTGCCGCAATTGTTTTCGACGGCTCGTTTCAGAGCGTTTGTGTAAGCGGCGCGAAGCAGTTTTTCTTCGCCATGGCCGCCGCCCCGGTAAATGGGGCCCGCCGCGTGGACGATGTATTTCGCGGGCAGAGCGAACCCCGGCGTGACGACCGCTTCGCCCGTCATAATCGGGGAGAGTTCATCGCAGGCAGCTTGAAGCCGCGCCGCGCCCGCCGCTTTGAATATAGCCCCGCAAACCCCGCCGCCCATCGCCAGGTCGGTGTTGGCGGCGTTGACGACAGCGTCCGCTTTGAGTTTGGTTATGTCCTGCCGAACGATGGTAAAGGGCATGGCTCAATCCCTCCATAATTACAGTATACCCGAAAAGAAAAACTCTGTCACTACATACACCGAAAAAACGCGATTCGTAAGTTAGAAATCGCGGGTATGAAGCGAAACCCCACGGGCCGCGGCCCGTGGGGTTTCATTCTTCTGGAGCGGCTTCCGTCCGCTTCCCTAATGGCTGATTCTTAGGATACTCCCGTCAAATAGCCGGCCTCATTCCCATCCGAGACGGCAAGCCGCCGTCCACATCGGTTTCCGGAGCATCGGGAGGGGTGAATTGCTGCTGACCCGAGAAAGCGTTGCTGAGCTGATCCGGTCAGAGTGATTTCACGCGGTTCATGGTCACGGGCGGTTCGTCGCCCTCCGCGACGGTGATGGTATCGCTGTCGATGAGTGTGACGGCCGCCGTCTCAAAGCCTTCCCCTTCCATGTACATCACCAGAGCGCTGCCGTAGATCAGGTAGTATCCGTCTACGTTCATAGGCATGACGTCGCCGGTCGGGGTTTCTACAGTGCCGTCAACGACAAATGTTCCGTCCGTGTTGATGGTATAATCCATTATAAAATGGCAGAGTCCCAGTATCTCATCTTCTTCCACGCCGTCAAAACGCCAGGTTCCCAGGTACGGGTGGTTCAGCGCGAAGGGTTTGTCCTCCCGGTTCACCGGAGACCCCGCCGTCCGGACAAAAGGCGCCGTTTCGCCGGGAACCAACGTCCCGTTTTCATCGGGCTCAAACTCCGTCACACTGATGGTGTTGTTGTCCGTCACTTCAAAGGTGTATCCCACGGCGCCCTCGGACTCATCGTAGGTAATCATCTGATTGTCAAACACGATGTAGCCCGCTGTGCCCACGCCGCCCTCATCCGCCGGCATGCCCACGATCTCGTAATCCCAGAAGCCGTCGGTTTTAAAATTAAACTTTACGGTCATATCCGGGAAATCGGGAGGGGTGAACTGCCACTGACCCAAAAAGGGATTGCTGAGCTGATCCAGCCAGAGCGCTTCCACCGCTTCCGGAACACGGATGTAATAGGCCTGGGGCTCAAAGCCGGTGGAGTAAATCGTGAGAACATAGGTGTTCCCCTCTTCAAACTGGCTGGAACCCAGGTCGATGTAATAGGGATTCCCTGCCCCGTTGGGTCCGCCTGCCCGGGCCAGGGCGTCGCCCACAGTGGTTCCCGCGCCCTCGGCGGAAGCCGGCTTGATGGTGCTGTAACCGCTTCTGCCGGCAGTGATCACGCCGGCGGCAAAATCGTCATGGGTGAAGTAGAGCTTCGATCCCTTGACCGCGAACAAAGGCGCCGCCTCCGTGGCGTCATGCCCTTCGGCGAATTCATCGACCCTCAGCTGAGGTCTCGGCATGAGCTTGGTCAGACTGAAGGTCAGATCCTTGGATGTGACCGCGTCCGTGTTCGGAACCAGCCTCAGGGTATAACTCCCCTGGAAAGAACCGGTGAACAGGGATGTGTTCAAGGTCACCTTCACCGCCTGACCGTCCCTGGTCAGTTGATAATCGGAAGGATTGACCGCCGCCGTTCCTTTGAACAGCGCGGCCCCGGACAAATTCAAAGCGCCGGCGTTGTCCATATCCAGCACATTGAAGGAGATGGGCGCGCCGCCCTCGGCGACAGCAAACGCAGTCGCGCCCTCAATCCGGGAGGCGCCGTTGACAAAACCGGTAAAACTGATTTCGGTCTCCACATCCTTGAAGCCATAGGCGAACACCGTCACCTTGTAGGTGTCCGAGGCGTTCAGCCGGCCCAGTCTGGCGAACCGCGAGGGGGATATGGCGATGTCAAAATCCTCGTGCATCCGGTGGCTGAACAGGTTCTGCAGGAATACCAGGGGTTCCGTGTGGCCGCTGCTGTCCTCAATGTAGCCGCCGTAGAGGTATTCCGCGAAGTTATCCCAGTAGTTGGCGCCCGCGTATTCCGCTTGCAGCGCGCCGTGGGTAACGCCGGAGACCTTGTCGCCCCAATTGCCTCCATAGGCGGGTTCTTCCGTCTCAAGAGCCGTGCCCGGCAAGGCTTTGGCCACGGAGGGGTTCAGGACGATCCTTTTGCCCCAGTTGCCGTCGGTCAGCATGTACTTCACCGCGTAGAATTCCGGCGCGGCCGCTACTGTGACGCCCGCCGCGCTCACCGTCGGGTCGCTCGCGTAGGCTTTGCGGACGACGGTGAAGCCCGCTTGCTCCACTTTGGCCGCCACATTGGCCGACTGAGCCGTGCCCCGGCCGGATCCCTCCAGCAGCTTCGCGTTGACGTAGAGATCAAAATCCACGCCCACCTGAACCTTTTTGACGCCGATGATGGCGTTGTCGGCGTGGGTCGCCATCCGACCGTCGGGACCCGTCCGCAGGACCAAGTTGCCCTCGGGCATGAAATGAACCGTGTCGCCGTATGTAGCGGAAGACACCGCGTCCACCTTCTCCAGCTTGTCCCCGTCGGCATAGGTCATGGTCCCGTTGTTGCCTGTGCGGGTTCCCTGAGTGATGAACTTCTCCGGAACCGCCGCGGTTCCGCCGGCTGCAAAGGTGGTGGCCGCGGGCAAAACAGCGTCGATGTCCGCGGTAATATCATGGAAAAATTCGCTGAACGTCATGGATGTTTCGCCGTACAGCGTTTTAGGCGCCGCGGCGCCCGGCGCGAAGCTCAGCTCCCGGCTCAGCAGCGTTCTTCCGTTTTGCCTGAGCGCCGCGGTGAACACGCCGCCTGTGGGTCCCGCGGGCAGTTCAACCTTGACCAGACTCCCGGAAGTGTTGACCCGGGTGGCCGTCAGCGTTTCGCCGTCCAGGGCGAAGGTACAATTGGCGTCACTGCCTGCCGTTACGGAAAGCAGGACATAATTGACGCCCATCACCTGATATTGCCCATCAAAAGTTACGGCCACAGTGACAGAACCGCCACCACCGCCTCCGCCTCCTCCGCCGCTTCCGGCCGAAGGCGCGGCGGCCGTCGGCGTGGGCGCCGCCGTCTCAGAAACAGGCGTCTGAGTCTGGGTCTGGGGCGCGGACACCGCGGTCTTGGGCAGACCGACGCGCACCGGGGTTCCGGTAAATCCGGCGGCGAACCTCGGCGGGTTTTGCACCGCGGCTTTGGCGAGCAAAACATTCCCGCTGATGGCCGAATTGGACAGATCTACGTTTCCGCCGACCACCAGCACATTGCCGGTATAGCTCGCCTGGGGCTGATCAAACACCACATTGGGAACCACATGGTCCAGTATGGAGATGAATTCCGCCCGGGTGATCTCCCGCGAGGGGTTGACGGTTCCGTCCTCGTACCCGTTGATGTAGCCGTTGCCCGCCATCACCGACAGCGGTTCGGTGGCCCAGCCGGATACCCGGTCAAAGTCCGCGAACGCGGTTTTTTTGGCGGTTGAGTTCAAAACCTGCTGGAACAGCCTGTAAAGAATCGTGGCCGTCTGCTCCCGGGTCAAGGGCTCGTTGGCGCCAAAGGCGCTGTCGTCGATCCCCACCATGGCCCCCGCCGCCACTACGTTGTGTACGGACGCGTAATACCAATCCTCCGGGTTCACATCCGCGAACGTCTTGGCCGCCGGATAATTCTGCGCGGAGATGATACTTGAGATAATCTGCGCGGCTTCAGCCCGTGTCAGGCTGTTGTCCGGCCGCAGATCCCCATCCTCGTATCCGCCCAGAACGCCGTATGCCTGCCATTTCTGCAGCGGCCCGTCCGCCCAGTGAGACTCCTGGGCAAACACGGCGCCAACGGCGCACAGGCTCAGCAGCATCAGTACGCATAGTAACGGCAGCCCTTTCCTGATAAATAATTTTGACATAAGCAACCTCCTTTTTAGTTTTAACTAACACTATTTTAGCAAATTCTAACACCCGGACACCGGAACCTTTCCTTTTTTTGATTCCGCGTATCTCCCTGTCAGCCATCGCTAACCGTGTCGGTTAACGTAATTCTGCACCCATTCGACACTTTTGTCAAGTCATTTTATGAAATTCCCTTCAACTCGAAGTTTGGAAAAATTTCCCTCATGGGAGGGATGGCAGGCGCAGTCTGTATGACTTCCCCTCCGGAGGGGAAGTCATACAGACTGCGCCTGACGGGGTGGTGGCGCTTCGAAGGAACCACCCCGCCCTCCGGGCGCCCCTCTCAGGAGGGGAATGGGAAAACACGCCCTAAATATTGTAAACACACAATATATGGGGTCAGCGGGGTGAAATGACACGCTATATATTGTGTTGCCGATATAATTTTTGTTGTTTCCGGACGGACCCGGGCGGCAGAATGCCGCCCCTACAAGGCGCATCGTTCACGGTACCGTAGGGGCGGCATCCTGCCGCCCGCCCCCGTCTCTATCTTGCCGGCCATTCGTTCCCCGAAGACTTCCTTTTATTTAGAATATAAACATTTCATATTTAGCTTCAAAGAGATCTTTACAATCGCACCGAAACAGTTTACAATATCGGTGTAAATGTAAAGGCGGCGATAATCTTGGACACATTGAGAATCATTGACAAGTTACTTCATGAGAATAGCGGCGTTGTGCGTACTGTGGATGCTGTTCAGGCAGGGCTGTCGCGCACAACGCTCGGTCTGCTCGTTAAAAGCGGCAAGTTAGAGAGAATCGCGCAGGGGCAATATATCCGGCCGGATGATATACCGGATGAGTTGTATCTGCTGCGGCAACGCTCTGATAAAATTATTTTTTCTCATGAAACGGCATTGTTTTTACACAACATGGCTGAAAGAACACCGTTAAAGCACTCACTGACTGTCCCCAGCAGCTATAAATTATCCTCTTCTTTGTACGATGGCTGTAAAATCTATTATGTGAAGCCTGAATTGCATCTTATGGGGCGATGTACTGTCCCATCAAAAATGGGGCATGAAGTAGTCGCCTACAATGTCGAGCGGACTGTCTGTGATATCCTTCGCAGCCGCAGCCGGATTGACAGCCAAACACTTGCGGCGGCTATGAAAAACTATACTACCCGCAGAGATCAGGATTGGAATAGACTGAGAGAATACTCCGAGGCATTTCGTATCACAAAACTTTTACGGAAATATTTGGAGGTATTAACATGAGCGCGGGCGCGATGAGCCTAAAAGCGCAGATCAGAAACCTTGCGAAAAAGAAAAATGTTAAAGCACAGATATTGCTTCAAAATTATATGTTTGAACGCTTTTTGGAGCGGTTGTCGTTGTCGGAGTACAAAGACAAATTCTTGCTGAAAGGCGGTATGCTGATTGCGGCTATTGTCGGCATGGATGCCCGATCTACAATGGATATGGATGCCACGCTTCGCGGGCTTCCGCTTACGGAAGAAAGCATACGCAAAGCGATTACCGCAATCTGTGATTTTCCGATTCAGGATGAGGTCAAGTTGATTGTCGGAACAATAGCCCCCATCCGGCCGGATGATGTTTATGGCGGGTACCGCGTGAAGATTACAGCTATGTACGACACTATTGAGACCCCGTTATCGTTAGATATTTCAGCGGGTGATGTGATTACACCGCACGCGGTTAAATATATTTTTCGCGGAATCTTCGACGAGGAAAAACAGATTGAAATATGGGCATACAACATTGAGACGGTCATGGCTGAGAAGGTCGAAACGATATTGCGCCGCAATACGCTTAATACCAGGTCAAGAGATTTTTACGATATTTTTATTCTGAGTACGACGCAAACCTACGATCCGGCGTTTTTGAAAGAAGCTGTTTCGGCAACTGCAGCGCATCGCGCCACAACAGAGCAGATTGCCGATATTCCCGCACTGCTAAAAATGATGACGGACAGCGCGGAATTGCGACAGATGTGGGAGAAGTATCGCCGTGAATTCGATTATGCGGCTGATATTACCTATGAGCAGGTGCTAAAGGCATTGAATGATGTTTGCGCGCTGTTATTTTCGCCGTAATTTTTGCGGCAGCGCGGTTAATCCCGGTCACCGCGTAAACGCTTCCAGCGATTCTTCGCTCACGATGTCCGCGTATTCGCCGTTCAATACTCGCTGCTGGCCGTCCCGCATGGTCTGTTACAAAAAAGAACAGGGCGCTTTCAAAAGCGCGGCGGACGGCGTGGCCGCGAGAAGAAAAATCCGCATTCTGCGGGCAGTGCGGCGCGAAAAACAAACGCGGCGTGAAATTCTGTGGAGATTGCGGCGCGCCCATGCTGTGAAAGCGGGCCAGACCGTCTGAAAACTATCATATCTTGTCATTCCGGCGCCATATTTTTGTCATTCTGGGCTTGACCCAGAATCCAGGTTCCTTGGTTTATCATTTTTGGATTCCGGGTCAAGCCTGGAATGACGGGGGATAGACAAGTCCGGATGACAGCAGGAATCCGCATCCAGTGGGGCCGGGGTGGTGGGCGCCGGCGCGGTATATATTGTGTTAACGATGCAATTTTTGTTGTTTTCGGACAGTCTGGGGCGGCAGAATGCCGCCCCCTACATATCATCATTCATCGTACCATAGGAACGAATTCGCGTATCGCGCACAGAGGGCGGCATATACCCATCCATAGGGCGGGTCCGTACCCCGTAGGGGCGGCATTCTGCCGCCCGTCCTTGACAGAGGTGTAACACTGCGAATCGCAGACGCCGGATGTGATCCTTGACCCTGATTGTAAAAAACGGTACAATGAAAACGGTATCTCTCCCATGCGGTGTGATTCGGAAATATAAGGAAGAATCGAGTTCCGATCTCAAAGATTGGGTGCCGGACGCGCCGGGCGAATATGTTGATACGGTCGTCGAAGAGTGGAAAAAAGGCAATCCGGACGACGCGGACGTGGATGAAGTGATGAGCTTTGTGGAGGCCGACCGGTCATGAGCGGAAAACAGGGCCGTTTATGAATGAAATGAGAGATGAAAGGGGTTCAAAATGAGCAAAATAAAAGACGTCGAAATTTTTCTTCCGGTTTTCCGTCAGGAGAACCCGCAGTATGACTCGAGTTTTATCCTGAAGTACAGAGGCCGGGTCGTCGCGCGGGTCATAACAGACGACGGGGTCGAAGGCTACGGCATGACATTCGCCGATCCTGTGGCGGAATACATCCAAAAAATCCTCAAAGAAGAGATCGTTGGGAAAGACCCCCTGGCTTTCGAGGACATCTGGAACGCCATGTACACGCAGATACGTTCTTCGGGACGCAAGGGCGTGGCGCTTATGGGAATGAGCGCCATAGACATAGCGATTTGGGACATTCGCGGCAAGATCCTCGGCCAGCCCATCTACAAGCTGCTCGGCGGCGTCAACCGTCTGATTCCCGCCTACGCCAGCGTCGGTTTCCTCTCCATGCCCGAAGACACGGTATTGGAGAAATCCCTCGAATATGTTGAGGATGGGTATTCGATGCTCAAGATCAAGGTCGGCTACGATCTCGGTCAGAATTTACGGGCGGATTACCGCCGTGTTGAACGCGTCCGCCGCGCCGTGGGAGACGACATCCATATTATCGTTGACGCCAACGGCATCTACGACGCCGCCACGGCCGTCCGCTTCGCGCGTATGCTGGAGACGCTGGATGTTTCCCTGTTTGAGGAGCCGACTCACGCGGACGACATCGCGGGACTGGCGCGGGTGCGCGCGATGACCGGCGTCCCCATCGCCGCGGGGGAAAACGAATACACGAAATACGGATGCCGCGACCTGCTGTGCGCGGACGCCGTGGACGTATTGCAATTCGACATCACCCGCGCCGGCGGCTTCACGGAAATGACAAAAATCATCGCGCTTTCCCAGGCGTTCAACAAAAAAATCGCGCCGCATTTTTGGCCTCAGTTCTCCGCCCATTTGCTCAGCGCGGCGCAAAACGGCCTTTATCTCGAAGTTTTTCCTACGCCTAAAGGGGTTCGGGAAGGCGAGAACATCATCACAAACCAGCCGCCCGTCGTTAAAGGGCAGTATGAAATCCCCGACGGCCCGGGATTGGGACTGGATTTTGACTATTCCTATCTGAGCCGCTACAAAGCGCCCAATTATTGAGCATGAAGGAACTTGACCGCATACGCGGGCAGGAGCGCCGCGACTGATCAAAGCGGCCGCAGCCATAGCCCGTGAAAACTACAAGAAACGGCAGAACCGAGAGCATATCAGTTCAAAAGTCGATACATACGGGGACGGTTACGGGCGCCACAATAACGCAACTGTAGGGGCGGCATTCTGCCGCCCGTTTTTGGTATGCGCCGAAATTCCAAATTACGAATCACAATGGGAGCGATGGAGAATTGTGGCTCATTCCTAATGGTTATACCGGGCTTTCATGTTTTTTCGTCTCTACCGCCTAAAGTGGGCGCTCGTTTACGAATCACTATTAATGTATGACATAATGCTTTTGAAAAAATGAATCTTATTATGCCCGTATATGTATGCGTTCGTTCTCGCGGCAGACACATCGGCTTGGGACAAGCAAAGCAGATGCCGCCGACACTCGCGCTGGATTGAGCGCAACAGACTGCCTGCAGCGGAACCGTTTATGGGGAGGTGTCACAGATATGGATGAGAGCAGAATCAGCAGGTATCGGAAACAGCAAAAAGAAATAAAGAGAAAAATTACCGTTAAATCAACAGTCTGGCTGTGCGCAATGATTGCGTTTGTGGGATTTGCGGGCATTCTCGCGACGGAACGATACCTTGGGCTTCTGGCCGTGCCCATGGCTGGAGACGGGACGGCGGCGACGGCTACCTCAATGAGTGCCCGGGAAGCCAATAACGCGGGCTTTGTTTGGAAGGAAAGCGGCGGTGGTATAAGCATTACCGGGTACGGCGGTTTGGAAATGGATTTGGTAGTTCCCTATGAGATTGACGGCATGAGCGTTACGTGCATCGGTGATAATGCTTTTGCAAATTGCTGGGATTTGACAAGCGTCGTCATCCCGGATAGCGTAACTGGTATCGGTTTCGCCGCGTTTAGAGATTGTACACGTTTGACCAATATGGATATACCAAGTAGTGTATCGGTCATTGGGGGAAACGCGTTTGCCGGTTCCGGCTTAATAAGCGTTATTATACCGGAGGGCGTATCGGTCATTGACTCTGCGTTATTTATGCATTGCGACAATTTGACAAGCGTCTATATTCCGGACAGCGTAACCAGAATCGGATATTCTGCCTTTGAAGATTGCTCCAGTTTAACCGGCGTCGTTATTCCAAAGAATGTAATCGACATTGCGTCTGGAGCGTTCTCCGACTGTCCCAGCTTGACCGAGTTCACTGTTGATGATGACAATTCCTCATTCTCAAGCCAAGACGGCGTATTGTTTAACAAGGATCGAACCAAGCTCATCCAATGCCCCGCCGGAAAAAGCGGCGATTATGTGATCCCGGATGGCGTGACCAACATTGAAAGCTCTGCTTTTTTCGGTTGCAGCCGCTTAACAAATGTTCACATACCGGTGGGTGTGACGGATATTGGCATCCAGGCGTTTTCGGGTTGCGATAGTCTGACAAGCGTCAGTTTACCGGAAGGTCTGACCGCCATTAAATGGTTGATGTTTCGAAATTGCACAAGCTTAACTGATGTCGCCATTCCGGAAAGCATCGTGGATATTGACTTTACCGCTTTTTCTGGCTGCACAAATTTAACCAATATTACAGTCGCCGGCAACAACGCGTCTTTTTCGATTCTGGACGGCGTATTTTATGATAAAAATCAAGCCACCCTTATTCGATATCCCGCAAGTAAAAGCGGGGAGTTTATTATTCCGGACGGAGTGACCGGCATTGCCGGATATGCCTTTGAAAACTGTACAGGGTTAACGAATGTGATCATTCCGGACAGTGTAACCAGTATCGGGAATAATGCCTTTTCAAACTGCGCTAATCTTATAAATGTTACCATACCGGGCAGCGTAAATAATATCGGCGATTACGCGTTTCTTCAATGCGCCGGCCTTACAAATCTTGTGATTCAAGAAGGGGTAAACAGTATCGGACGGGCAGCGTTTGAATATTGTTCCAGCTTAACGCGTGTACATATTCCTGCGAGTGTAGCCATTATTGATGATTCCGGCGTCGGGGATTCCATATTTTCCAATTGCGCCAATTTGACCGATATCGCGGTTCACGCGGATAACGCCTCGTTCAGCAGCCAAGACGGCATACTGTTTGATAAAAACAAAAACAAACTTATTCTATGCCCGGATGGCAAAACCGGTGAATACATCGTTCCGGACAGTGTCGTTAGTATCGGACATAACGCCTTCCACGACTGCGTCGGTTTAACCGGCGTCGTTATTCCGGAAGGCGTGACCGTCATAGAGGATCAAGCCTTTGGATACTGTGACAGTTTAACAAGTGTTGTTCTCCCGGAAGGATTGGTCAGCATTGGTTCGCAAGCGTTTTTTGGAGACGATAACTTGAGGGATATTACCATCCCGGACAGCGTGACCAGCATTGGGGGTGGGGCATTTACATACTGCATCAGCTTGACAGACGTCCGGCTTCCGAAAGGTATGACCGGCATTGAAGTGGAAACGTTTATGGGCTGTTCCCGCCTGGAAAAAGTATTCATTTCGTCTGGCATAACCAGTATTAGTGACAGCGCCTTTGAAGATTGCAGAGCTTTAAATGAAGTCATCATCGGACACGGCATGATTGATTTGCCGCTGTACTTTCTGCGGACAATCTATCAGGCGCCACAGGTAAACATCCATATTCCGACAAGTGTGATTTCTGTCGGCGGGGCAGGGCCTTTTGTCACTACAGCGCCACTCGTGTCTTTCGCGGAAAACATCGCTCTGGTTGGTGTTAAGGATAGTTTTATCCTCGACTGGGCAAAAGCAAATAATCGTTCCATTGTTTCCGTAGACGGTTCGATCCTGCCAAATCAACACGACGCTTGGATACAGGTGCCTTATCAGCACATCATTGATACAATGATGCCGGATAATGTGGAACTAACCTTTGAAATTGTAAACGGTACGCTTCCTGACGGTTTGAGATTGATGCAAGCCAATGAAACCTATGAGGGCTTAACGCTGCTTAGCGGACAGTTCTATGGAGCGCCGATGGAAACCGGAACATTTGTAATTGAAGTTGAAACATATTCGGCGGTTTATGGTTATACTCTTGACAGACAACTCATT
>JAISDM010000055.1 GCA_031264885.1 Peptococcaceae bacterium
CCTGGTGATTTTAGCGAAGGGGTCCCACCCGTTCCCATCCCGAACACGGCAGTTAAGCCCTTCAGCGCAGATGGTACTTGGCCTTAAGGCCCGGGAGAGCATGTCATCGCCAGGATCTATTTTTTTCCTCGATAGCTCAACGGTAGAGCAATCGGCTGTTAACCGATAGGTTGTAGGTTCGAATCCTACTCGGGGAGCCAGAAATGATTGCGGGTGTAGCTCAATGGCAGAGTCCCAGCCTTCCAAGCTGGCTGCGTGGGTTCGATTCCCATCACCCGCTCCATAATAGAAATGATTACCACAGAAATGCGGGTAATTTTAGAAAAAAGAAACGCCCTGCGGGAATCGAACCCGAGAGGGCGTTTTGCGCAACAAAACGTCATGAGCCGCAGGCTTGTGCTTTTTTCCATTGTGGCCAAATCCATTTTGTGATGGAAAAGACTTGCTTTTGGCAGACAAAATGGCTATAATAGGACAAGAGTGTGATATTGGAGGTATAAGGAGGGAATTGGTTTGGCGTTTGAGGCGTTAAAACAGGCGAGGGATGCCGAGGTAAGAGCCGACACGATCGTCAAAGACGCGGAAGCGGAAGCCCGGTCGATTTATTCGCGCAGCCGTCAGCAGGCTTTGAACATTCGCGAAGAAACGCTCAGAGAAGTAAAAGAGAAATCCCAGACCGAAATCAAGGCGGCCATGAACAGGGCGTCCGCGGACATTGAAGTCATGACGAAAAATGTGGAGAACGAATGCGGCGCCATTCGCGAGCAGGCCAGGGCGCATATGGACAGGGTGGCGGACAAAGTGATTGAAAGGATCGTGACAAGTTATGGCAATCGTTGAGATGAGGAACATCTCCCTGATTGCCATGCAGGAGGACAAAAAAGGCGTCTTGGATACCTTGATGCGTCTGGGAGTTGTTGAAATTTCCGAATTGGATGAAGAATTAATTCGGGAAGAATTTCAGAATTCGGTACGTTTCCAACGGGACGACGAAGGCGTCGCGAGGTTGGACGCGGTCGCCGCCGATCTCCGCCTGTCCATCGACCTTTTGAGGAAAGCCGGCGCCAAATCCAGAGGGATGCTGGCGGGGAGGCCCGAGTATACTTCGCGGGAATTCAAGGGTCTTGTGGATAAATATGATGAGTGCATGCAGGTCTGCGGGCAGATCAAAAAGAAAGACAGCCGCGTGAATCAAATCCGGGCGGAAGAAACCGCGCTGGACAACAAAATCGCTTCGCTGACCCCCTGGATCGGATTGGATGTGCCTTTGACCGACATTCGTCCTTACCAAAAATTCACCGCGGTGATGGGAACCATTCCCGCCGCGGCGGACGAGGTCAAGTTCAGACAAGGCTTGCGGGAACGGGCGGAACGGTGTTATTTCGAGAAAATCAGCGCCGACAAAGAACTGATTTATGTATTTATGATCTATGACAACGAGTCCGAGACGGCCCTGTCGGAACTGCTGAGGGAGGTTTCCTTCAACAAGGTGGTTTTTGCGGACACAGCCGGTTTGGCGCGGGACGCGGTAAAAAAATCGCAGACGGAACGGGCGGCTCTGGAGAAGCAGCGGGAAGCGGTCTTTGAGGAAATCAAAAACTACATAGGCTACAAAGACCTGATGGAAGCGCTGTCCGATTATGTCTCCGCGGAGCGCGACAAAACAGCGGCCCAAGGCAAGATGATCGGGACAAACCGGGTCGTCGCCCTGTCGGGCTGGGCGCCGGCGGAGAGTGTAGACCGCCTGAAAAAGGCGCTGTCAAAGGTTTCCAAGAACATCTGTCTGGAAGACCGACCGCCGGACAAGGACGAACCGTTCCCGGTATTGATGCGGAACAGGGGCGTGGCGCGGCCCATAGAGCTGATCACCGAGCTGTACAGCACCCCGGATTCCGCGAGCGTGGATCCCACCACCATTATGACGCCGTTTTTTCTGTTCTTCTTTGGGATGATGGTCAGCGACGCCGCCTACGGCGTTATATTGTCCATCGTGACGTTCGTTTTGCTCCGCAAGATGAAACCCACGGGAACCATGGAAAAAATACTGCGGATGCTCTTCTACGGCGGGATATGCGTGGTATTCTGGGGGATTCTTTTCGGCAGTTGGTTTGGCGGAATTAATGATTTCTTTCACAATGACACGCTGGGCAGGCTGACGGCGCCCCTTTGGTTTAATCCGCTGGACGATCCCATGAAGCTGCTGATCGTTGCGTTTATTCTGGGCGGCGTTCATTTGTTTACCGGCATGGGGATTGAAATTTACAAGCTGTGCAAAAGAGGGCGCGTCCTGGACGCCTTGTTTGACCAGGTGTCGTGGATGGTGCTGATGGTTGGCCTGGTATTGTTCGGCGCCGTTCCGGCGGCTTCCCGGGTGGGTCTGTATATGGCCATAGTGGGCGCGGCGGTTCTCGTGCTGACCCAGGGCAGAGCGGAAAAAGGCATATTTAAGAAACTGTTCGGAGGCGTCTCAAGCCTGTATACGATTACGTCCTATTTGAGCGATGTGTTGTCTTATTCGCGCCTTTTGGCGCTGGGTCTGGCCACCGGCGTCATCGCCACCGTCATCAACACCATGGGGATGCTGGTAGGCGGATTCGGAATCATAGGATCCATTGGCCTGATCATTATCTTTTTGGGGGGACATGTCTTTAATCTGTTGATCAACGTACTGGGGGGGTATGTTCACTCAAGCCGCTTGCAGTACGTGGAGTTTTTTGGCAAGTTTTTTGAGGGCGGAGGGCAAGCCTTTGTACCTTTGAGAAGAAAATTCAAATTTATCTTTTTGAAAGAAGGAGCGGATGAACTATGAGTACATTTTTGGTGGAGTTTTTTGGTAACGGTATTACATTAGCCATGCTGGGAGCGGCCTTTGCGGCCTTTATGGCGGGGTCTGGCTCCGCCATAGGCGTCGGCATCGCCGGCGAGGCGGCGGCGGGCGTCATTACGGAGGATCCCAGCAAGTTCGGGCAGACGCTGCTGCTTCAGGCGCTGCCGGGAACACAGGGGATCTACGGATTGCTGACCGCGTTTGTTATCCTGAACCGTGTCGGCATAGTGGGCGGCAGTGGACCGGCCAATCTAACGCTGGTTCAAGGAATTATGTATTTTGCCGCCGCGATGCCTGTCGGGATCGGCGGATATATTTCGGCGATCGCCCAGGGCAAGGCGGCCGCGGCTGGCATCGGCATTGTGGCCAAACGGCCCGAGGAGTTGGCGAAGGGCATTACCTTTGCCGCCATGGTTGAGACCTATGCCGTGCTTTCGCTGCTGGCTTCCATTTTGATGACTTTCGGGATTCCTCAATAAGAAGAAGGAGTGAACCTGATGGAGGGAATGAATAATATTACGCTGAAAATCCAAAACGACGCGGAACAAAAGGCGGCGTCCATCAAAGGCGAGGCCGAGCGGGAAGCCGCGTCGTATTTGGAGCAGGAAAAAGCGAAGATCAATCAGGAAGCGGAACTCCTTTTGAAGGAAGCGGAACAGGATGCTCAGGACGCGTACAACCGTATGAAGTCTATGGCGGAGCTGGAGTTTCGCAAGAACCGGCTGGCGGTCAGGCAGCAGGCGGTGGACGAGGCGTTTGAGCGGGTATTGGTCAAGATCCGGCAGATGTCGCCCGACCAATATTTCAAGACGCTGGTCAATATGATTGTGACGGCGGCAGTTACCGGGAAAGAAAAAATCATCCTGTCCGATACGGACAGGAAACGGCTGCCCGCGAATTTTTTGAAATTGGTTCATCAGATGCTGGAAGCCAAAGGCATGCCGGGTGAAATTGAGATTTCGGATGAGCAGCGGTATATATCCAGCGGCTTTGTGCTGGTTTCGGAATTCACCGAGCTGAATTATACTTTTGAATCCATCCTGCGCATGAACAGGGATGAATATGAGACCGAGGCGGTCGGCGGCCTGTTTGGGAAAACGGGAACAGGAGCGTGAGCGTGAGAAAGTATAATGAAATAGATTACGCTTACGCGGTCGCGAGAATACGCGCGCTGGAACGCAAGCTTCTGGACCGGGCCGTCATCCATCGCCTGGTGGACGCGAAAAGCCCCCAGGAAATCCAGGCGGTGATGGGAGAAATGGAGTTCTTTCAATCCCAGTCCCAGGACAGCCAAGGCGGGATCACCAATTATGAGGCGGTTTTGTCCGCCCAGCTGCGGGAAGTGTACAATTTCTTGCGGAATCTGGCGCCGGATCCGGAGATTTTCAGCCTGTTTCTTTACAAGTTTGACGTACACAATATCAAGGTGTACCTCAAGGAGGAGTTCCAGAATCTGCCCGCGGGCGGCATCTATGTGGACGCCGGAACCATTCCTGTCAGCCGCTTGGTTCAGAGGATGCGCGACAGGGATTATCATGAGATGCCCAAGGCTTTGGCGGCGGCGGCGGCGGCGGCGATTGAGAAATTCAATCTGAGTCAGGATCCGCAGGAGATCGATATTGAGATGGACCGGGGGCTGTACGCGCTGATGACGGGTCAAAGCCGGGCCGCGGACAACCGGTTCCTGGTGGATTATGTCCGGACGTTGATTGATTTAAGCAACATCAAAACTTTTTTCCGGATCAGGAATCTGTCCAATGCCTGGAGTCTGATGGAGCGCGTCATTTACGAAAACGGGACATTGCCGGTCACCCTTTACCGGAACGCGGTCAACGAGCCTGTGGACGCGGTTCTGAGCCGGTTTAAGGGGACGGCTTATCAGCAGTACGTGGAAGAAAGTGTGGAACACTGGCAAAAAACAGATACGATGACCGCTTTTGAAAAAGGCGGCGATGAGATGATGATGGAATACATCCGCAAGAGCCGCTATAAGGCTTTTGGGGTGGAGCCGTTGGTCGCCTATTTGCTTATTAAAGAAAACGAGATCAAAATCCTCCGCATGATCCTGGTCGGAAAAGTCAATCAGATGGAGCCTGAAATTATCCGGGAAAGGCTGGGGAGAAGTTATGCATAAAATTGGCATAGTGGGCAATAAGGACAGCATTTTGGGATTTAAGGCGCTGGGCGTACAGGTATTCCCTGTGGATGAGTCCGAAGATGTGGAAAATACGTTGAAAAATATGATTCAGGATGAATTTTCGCTGATTTATGTCACGGAAAAAGCGGCTCAAAGAGCGGGAAAACTCATTCAGAGTTATCGCGAGAGCGTTTTGCCCATCATCATTCCGGTTCCGGATCATAGCGGCAGTTTGGGCATGGGTATGCAGAGTCTCAAGGAGACCACCATTAAAGCGATTGGAGCCGATATCCTGTTTAGGGAGGAGACGCCACTACAGGAAGGAAGGGATAAGACTTGAGTCAAGGAACGATAGTGAAGATTTCAGGACCGTTGGTGATCGCGGAAGGCATGCGTGACGCGGGTATGTTTGACGTGGTTCGGGTGAGCCACGAGCATTTGATTGGCGAAATCATAGAAATCCATGGGGACCGGGCGTCCGTTCAGGTTTATGAGGAAACAGCGGGGCTAAAGCCCGGAGAACCGGTGGTGTCCACCGGCGCGCCATTGAGCGTGGAACTGGGGCCCGGACTCATCGAATCCATTTATGACGGGATTCAAAGGCCCCTGGACGCGATCAAGGCCATCGCGGGCACCAATATCCCCCGCGGCATAGAGGTGAACGCCTTAAACCGCGAGAAGAGGTGGAACTTCGTGCCGACGGCCGCCCAGGGCGACGCGGTCAAGGGCGGGGATGTCATCGGAACGGTGCAGGAGACTGCCACCGTGCTGCATAGAATCATGGTGCCGCCCGGCGTGGAAGGAACCTTGCGGCAGATCAAAGGGGGAGAATACACGGTTTTGGATACGGTGGCCCGGATCCAAACCACCGGCGGCGATACTGTGGAGTTAACCATGATGCAGAAATGGCCTGTCCGGGTGGAACGGCCCTATAAAGAGAAACTGCCTCCCAATGAGCCGCTTCTGACCGGGCAAAGGGTCATCGATACGTTCTTTCCGGTGGCCAAAGGCGGCGCCGCCTGCGTTCCGGGGCCTTTCGGCAGCGGCAAGACGGTGGTGCAGCATCAGCTGGCGAAATGGGCGGACGCGGAGATCGTGGTTTATATCGGCTGCGGGGAACGCGGGAACGAAATGACGGACGTGCTTATGGAGTTCCCCGAGCTGAACGACCCCCGTTCCGGGGAATCCCTGATGAAGCGGACGGTTCTGATCGCGAATACGTCCAACATGCCTGTGGCCGCCCGTGAAGCCTCGGTGTATACGGGAATCACCATTGCGGAATATTTCCGCGATATGGGATACAGCGTGGCGCTGATGGCGGACTCTACCTCCCGTTGGGCGGAGGCTCTGCGCGAGATGTCCGGGCGCCTGGAAGAGATGCCCGGCGAGGAAGGCTATCCGGCGTACCTGGGTTCGCGGATGGCTCAGTTCTACGAACGGTCGGGCAAGGTCGTCTGCCTCGGCAGCGACAACCGGGAAGGCGCCTTGACGGTGATCGGCGCCGTCTCTCCGGCGGGCGGGGATATTTCGGAGCCGGTGACACAGGCGACGCTGCGTATTGTGAAGGTATACTGGGGACTGGATTCCGCGCTGGCTTACAAACGGCATTTTCCCGCGATCAACTGGCTCTCCAGCTATTCGCTGTACTTGGACCGCCTGTGCGAATGGCTGAACGAGAACATATCCCCCGACTGGAAGCAGCTGAGGGACGACGCCATGCGTCTGCTGCAGCAGGAGTCCGAATTGGAGGAAATTGTGCGCTTGGTGGGCGTGGACGCCTTATCGGCGGAAGACAGGCTGGTGCTGGAAGTCGCTAAGTCCATCCGGGAGGATTACTTGCATCAGAACGCCTTCCATGAAGTGGATACTTATGCCTCCTTGCATAAACAGAACCGCCTGATGCGGATGATTTTGAGTTACTACACGGAAGGTCATGAGGCGTTGAAGGCCGGGGCGGGGATGCAGGCGCTGTTTGCCATTGACGCCAGGGAAAGAATCGGCAGAGCGAAATATATACCCGAAGACGAGGTTGACGCCAGTTTTGACGAGATCGAAAAAGTATTGACGCGGCAAATCGCAGCCTTAACCGAGAAACAATAAGGGGGAGAAGGGAAAAATGCAAAAAGAGTATAAAACCATACAGGAAATTGCAGGCCCTCTGATGCTGGTCAATCATGTGGAAGGCGTTTCTTACGACGAACTGGGTGAGATTGAGCTGGCCAACGGTCAGATACGCCGGTGCAGAGTGCTGGAAGTCAACGGGGACACCGTTATGGTTCAATTATTTGAAGGCAGCGCCGGGATCAATCTGGCGGAGAGCAAGGTTCGTTTCCTGGGCAGGGGGCTGGAATTGGCGGTTTCCCAGGATATGCTGGGGCGCGTGTTTGACGGCATGGGCAATCCCAAGGACGGCGGGCCTAAGATCATTCCGGAGCAGCGTTTGGATATCAACGGCACGCCGATGAATCCGGCGGCCCGGGATTATCCGGCTGAGTTCATCCAAACGGGGGTTTCCGCCATCGACGGACTGAACACATTGGTCCGCGGCCAGAAACTGCCTGTGTTCTCCGGTTCGGGCTTGCCTCACGCCAATCTGGCGGCGCAGATTGCCCGGCAGTCCAAGGTGCTGGGTACGGACAGCAGCTTCGCCGTGGTCTTCGCGGCCATCGGCATCACCTATGAGGAAGCGGAATTCTTCACTTCGGACTTCCGCAGGACGGGCGCCATCGAGCGGGCCGTGCTGTTTATGAACCTGGCCAACGATCCCGCCATCGAACGCATCGCCACGCCTCGTATGGCGCTGACGGCGGCGGAGTTCCTGGCGTTTGAGAAGCACATGCATGTGCTTGTGATTTTGACGGATATTACCAATTACTGTGACGCGTTGCGGGAGGTGTCCGCGGCCAAGAAGGAAGTGCCCGGACGCCGCGGATATCCCGGATATTTGTACACCGACCTTTCGACGCTGTATGAACGCGCGGGCAGAAAGCAGGGGCTGGAAGGCAGCATCACCATGATCCCGATTTTGTCCATGCCTGAAGACGACAAGACCCATCCCATTCCGGACTTGACGGGATACATCACCGAGGGGCAGATCATATTGAGCCGCGAGCTGTTCCGCAAGGGGGTCACGCCGCCCATCGACGTGCTGCCGTCCCTGTCCCGTCTGAAAGATAAGGGAATCGGTCACGGCAAAACCCGGGAGGATCACGCGGACACCATGAATCAGCTTTTTGCCGCTTATTCACGGGGGAAGGACGCGAAAGAACTGGCGGTTATTCTGGGGGACGCCGCTTTGACCGACGAGGATAAATTGTTCGCCCAGTTTTCGGACCGCTTTGAGACTCAGTACGTGTCTCAGGGATACGACGCCAACCGCACCATTGAGGAAACGCTCAACTTAGGGTGGGATCTGATGAAGATTTTGCCCCGGGGAGAATTGAAGCGTATACGCGACGAATATTTGGATAAGTATATGCCTGCAGAGAAAGGGTGATGGCGGTATGGCCAGATTAAACGTCAACCCGACTCGCATGGAGCTGACCGGTCTGAAGAAGCGGCTCAGCACGGCCACCCGCGGACACAAGCTGTTAAAGGACAAAAGGGATGAGCTGATGAAGCAGTTCCTGGAAGTGGTGCGCAGGAATAAGACGCTCCGTGAGGAAGTGGAAGAGGCGCTGCACCACGCGTTTTCACGTTTTATCCTTGTGCGGGGTTCCATGTCCACGGAGATGCTGGAAGAAGCGTTGATGTTTCCCAAAGAACGCCTGAGCTTGGAACTGTCGTCCCAGAATATCATGAGTGTGAATGTGCCCCGTTTGTCTTTCAAGCGGGCGGGGCTGGACGAAACCGGGATATTTCCATACGGGTACGCGACGACTCCGGCGGAACTGGATGACGCGATTAAGACCCTTTCCGATATTTTGCCGCGTTTGCTGGAATTGGCGGAGATTGAGAAATCTGTGCAGCTGATGGCGGACGAAATCGAAAAAACCCGCCGCCGGGTGAACGCGCTGGAATATGTGATGATCCCCCAGCTGCAGGAAACCATCCGTTATATATCCAGCAAGCTGGAGGAGAATGAGCGCGGGAACACCACGCGCCTGATGAAGGTCAAGGATATGATGGTGCAGCAGTCTTTGAGAGAGCAGGCCGCCAGAGACGCTGTGGCGTCGCGGCGGGCTGCCGCGCAGGGATAATTGTGTCGCCTCGCAGTTTGGCATAAGGATTCGTTAAATAATAAGATGAGATAATTTCACGCCGCAATTTCGTCGCCGGACAAGGCGGAGGAAGGAGGCATACCCGGGGTGGTATGGCGACTGACGACAACGCAGTCCGA
>JAISDM010000125.1 GCA_031264885.1 Peptococcaceae bacterium
CCATGACTTCCTCCATAAATTTATTCGGCCTGTAAAATTTAGGTATATCCGTTCCCCGTCATTCCGGGTCGCGCCCCGTCAGTCCGGGCTCGTCCCGTCATTCCGGGATCGTCCCGGAATCCAGGTTCCTTCTTTTGGATTCCGGCATAAAGCCAGAATGACGGTGGCGTTCCCAAACCGTGAATCGTGGCGCCGTGCAAAAAAACAGATAGAAACACCCCGCAGGGTATGCTATACTTGGCTTACGTAATCAACCCAAAGCCAAACCATGGAGAATTTAGAATTTGGGGGCGTTGTCATTGTATCATATAGAGGCAAGAATTATTGAGGGTATGCAAACCATAGGATTTCGACTTTCAGATGACAGCGGTAAATTATACGATTATTCTGCGGAAAGGGTATTAAGATTAGTTGCCTCAAAACATATAGATAACGCCGCTGCGCGGAGCGGTAAGCTTGCCGGTCATAATTTCAATTTAAACACACTAAAGAAAAGCATCGCGAACGGCGCCGATATAAGCAGTTATGACATAAAAGACTGGGTGTGCGGCAGGGCGCCTGAGCCAAATTATCAGTTGATAGGTCGTTTAATGAAAGAAATAGGCATAGACAAATATGATCCTATAGCGTTTTTCTTGGCTTATAACGGGAGTATGAACAGTGATGAATTCTACGTTATAAAGAGATGACGACATTATCTTCAATTCGTAGTTTGGCAAAATTCCCCTCCCAAGAGGGGAATTTTTCATCGAATATTTGTGCCGTTGCTGCGCGGCGGCGCGTTGTCAGCTGCGAACCGCGGTTTCCTTCTCCATCTGGTTCTGATTTGTATTGCGGATATACTCGTCGATGCTGTCAATTATATAGAGCGGACTGGTCATATGCAGACCCTCCCAGCAATCCGTGATGAAACGCAATGCGCCTGTTTTCCGCAAATAGTTGTAGGCGTCCTGTCCACTTATACGTTTTTCGTCTTTGTACAGTTCGACGCAGGAAACGAGAAACCATACCTCGCCTTTCATATCAGTCATATTTGTTCCTCCGGATAGGTGATTTTGCCCGTTGTCAGTTCTTCCTCCAATAAGTCATAAAGGAGGGGATAACCCAGCCGCCACAGTTTGGTCTTTTCATCTTCAAGCGCCTTGTATAATTGGGAGTTATACAGCAAGTCAGACGCTCCCTCCAGCGACAGATTACGGTTTTTCATCAGCAGGTTCGCTATGCCCGGTGTGATCATGGCGATAACGGGCGAAATATTGTTATCCATTCTCTACGTCCCCTTTACTTCCAACCACAGTATATCATAAGCCTATTTTTGGCACAACGGTATCCTAAGTCAGAGACGGGCGGCAGGATGCCGCCCCTACTGTCCTTGATTTAAATCCGCCCAAATTTTGGGCGGAAAGCGGATAACAGTATATACGAATCCGCTTCCAAGGGATATTTTAACGCGGATTCGTATGATGCCGACGCGTCGTTCATGGCGCCGTAGGGGCGGCATTCCGCCGCCCGGGACCGTCCAAAAACGCGCCCATCTTTTCCCATTCCCCTCCGTGGAGGGGAATTTTTTTACGCGATGAATCGCAGTTAAAGCGAACGGCAGACGCGAATCGCGTATGAAGAATAGAATCGGTTTGTCCTGTCCAAACTAAAAATCACAAACATTGTTTAGGATTTTTAGCTGAGAGGGATGAGGTTTTATGGATAAATCGGAGATCAGGAACGAGGAAAGGGGCAAGCTCGGCTTTGTGGAGCTGTGGGCGATTGGAATCGGGCAGGTGATCGGCGCGGGTGTGATTACGCTGATCGGACCTGCCATCGCTTTGACCGGCTATTCCGTTTGGCTGGCTTATTTCGTGGCGGTTTGCCTGGGGGCCGTGACCAATTTGCCCATCATTATTTTTTCATCGGTCACTAAGTTTTCCGGGGGGGATTATTCCGTCATCACCACGCTGGGAGGGCAGAAGGCGGGCGGCATGTATATTGTGGGGTTCTCTCTGCAAATGCTGGGCATGTCGCTGTTCGCCACGGCCCTCGGCATGTATGTCACCTCTATCATTCCCGGGGCGGACGGAAAGCTCATCGGCGTCATCGCCTTGATTTTCTTCTATTTTGTGAATTTGCTGGGCATCGCCAATATGGCCCGGCTTCAGAAGCTGATGAGCGCGGTTTTGATCGCGGCGCTGATGATGTTCATTGTCGTGGGCGCCACGAAAGCGGACTTCAGCCACTCGTTTAATTTCCTGGAAGAAGGCTTCTTCAGCAGCGGCGGCAAGGGCTTCTGGAGCGCGGTCATGCTCCTGGTTTATTCCTGCCAGGGCTATAAGTTCAACGCGAATTACGGCAGCCAGACCCTGAACCCCACCCGCAATCTGCCGCGGTCCATGCTGGCGGTGGTGCCGGTGCTGATGGTGGTCTACAGCGGCGCGGCGCTGATCGGATCCACTGTGCTGCCCCTGGAAATGGTGGCGGGGCAGCCCCTGACCTTAGCCGCGAGAACGATTTTGCCCAACGCCTTGTTCTTTGCTTTTATCATCGGCGGCCCCATCATGGCGCTCCTGACCACCATCAATTCTACCTTCGGCGCGTTTGTCGGGCCTTTTACCAAGGCGGCGAACGACGGCTGGTTTACCAAAAAACTGGCCAGAACCAACAGTCGGGGCGGGGCTTATGTCATACTGACCATCGAGCTGATCCTGGGACTGATCCCGGTTTTGCTGGATTTCTCCGTAGGGCAGATTGTCAATAACGTCATGCTGGTTTCAACCGCCTATAATTTTATTTTGTATTATTCCCTGCTCAAAACCCCCGATATGATGCCGGGCAAATGGGCGCACGCCGCGCTGCACACCAACAGGGCGGTGTTTTACACGATTATGGCGGCGGCGTTCGTCACACAGGCGGTCATCGGGTGGAATTCCATCAAATCCCTGACGGCGCCTTTGGCGGCGTTTAATATCGCGGCGCTGGCCGTTTGCTTTATATACGCGATCGCGCGTCACGCCTCCGGAAAAACCCACGTGGATACGGAAGGCATGGTGGAGCTGAACTAAGGCGCGGGACAGACGCGCGCAATTTTACAGGCCGAAAAAATTTAAAAGGATGTGCGGAATGAAAATTACAAAGATAGATGTTTTTCGTTTAAAAACCTCGGATAATAAGACCAACAGCCCGATTGGCTGCCGCGTCTTTACGGATGAGGGGATATTCGGGGACGGCGAAGCCGGAATGGCCTACGGCGTCGGAGGAGGCGCCGCCTTTGAGATGATTTGCGCCTTGGCGGATATGGTCGTCGGTATGAATCCCCTGGATACGGAAGCCATTTGGGAAAAAATGCACAAGAATACCTTCTGGGGCCAGAACGGGGGCCCGGTGGTGTTCTCGGGCATCGCGGCCATTGATGTGGCGCTGTGGGATATCAAAGGAAAGTATTTCAAAGTACCGTGTTATGTGCTGCTGGGGGGAAAGGTGCGCGACAAGCTGCGCTGTTACGCCAGTCAATTGCAGTTTGGCTGGGGCAAGGCCGGCGAGCCGCAGCTCTGGGCGGTGACGGCGGAGGATTACGCGTCGAACGCGCGCCTTGCCATCGCGGAAGGCTATGACGCGATCAAGATCGATTTCATCGACAGAGACGAAAAAGGCAATAAGCTGCGCTCCCTGGATCAAACCGGACTCCTGCCGGCAAAACTGATGCGCTTAGTAGAAACGCGTATCAAAGCGGTGCGGGAGGCCGTCGGCCCGGATGTGGACATCATCATGGAGAATCATTCCTATTCCGACGCGCTCAGCGCGGTGCAGCTGGGCAAACTCGCCGAAAAATATAATATCTGGGCATACGAAGAGCCCAATACGCCCGGGCTCAAATCATCCGAGTATATAACCCAAAACGTCGCCGTACCCATCGCCAACGGCGAGAGAATTTACACGCGCTGGCAGTACGCGCCCTATTTCGAGAAAAACCTGATCCAACTGATCCAGCCGGACATCGGAAACTGCGGCGGCATCACCGAAGTGAAAAAAATCTGCGACATGGCCTACGCTTATGATGTCGCGGTGCAGGTCCACGTGGCGGGCAGCCCTCTGGCCACCAACGCCGCGCTGCATGTGGAAGCCGCCATCCCCAATTTCACCATCCACGAGCATCATGTGGCCAACCGGATGGACACGTCCAAGGGGCTGACGAAATACAACCTTCAGCCGGAGAACGGATATTTCACCATACCGGAGCTGTCGGGAATCGGGAACGAGTTCCTGCAGTCGGCCATAGACGACGCGTATATGTTTAAGACGTTTCAGTAAAGAGAATCCGGGCAGTCTAGGGCGGCAAAATGCCGCCCCTACGGGCGCGTCATTCACGGTACCGTAGGGGCGGCATCCTACCGCCCGTCCCCGTCATTCCGGGCTTGACCCGGGGACGGATTTCACAGGAAGTTCACAGGATGGTAATGATTTCGCCATGATCTTGGTGTAAGATGGAAACAAATCAAGGCATCGTTAGGATGGCAAAAGAGGTGGCTTAATATGAAGCGTAAGACAGGGCGGGCGGCGATGGTATGGCTGTGCGCGGCGGCGGCGGCGGGTATCCTGTGGGCGGGCATCCTCCCCGGCGCGGAGCTGAAAACGGATGTTCCGGTCTATACCATGAAGGAAGTCCGGGATAAGGCGATCATCACCGCGCCGGACATTTTAAAACAAAAAACCGCCGTTGATTCGGCTGTGACCGGCAAAAACGCGGCGGCCTCCACGATGGAGTCGGCCAGAGCGGACGCTCAATACCAGTATTCCGAGTCCATGACAGATAATGAGCTTAACTCCCTGACAGACAAGACGCAGAACGCCATCGACGCCTATAACAGCGCGGCGTCCGGCTTGGACGACGAGAGGGAGAAACTGGAGAATCTGGAGAAACAGGTCGCCTACAGTGTAGACAAACTGTATTTGGATATTTTGAGCAGCCAGGTGTCTCTGAAAGCACAGGAGATATCCCTGGAATCCGACGAGAAGAACCTGGAGACCCTGGAACTGAAAGTGAAATTGGGACTGGCCCCCCGGACGGAAGCGGACGCGGCCAGCCAGACGGTAAAAAACGCGCGGAATCAGCTGGAGACCGCGAAGAAATCCCTGGCGGATCTCAAGCTCAGCATGAATGTGTACCTGGGCATGAAATTGGGCGATCCGTTTGAACTGGCGGATCCCCCGGAATTAAGGGAAGTCACGTTTGATCCGGATGTCTCAAGCCTCCAGCAGAAGGCGCTGGAGCATTCCCTCAGTCTCCGGCAGGCCGACCGGAATATAGAGGAGATTTCGAAGAAAGCGGATATGGTCGTCGGAACAAGTCAGGAGAACCAGCGGGACAGCCTGGCGAACCAGGGGCGCAGCGCCGTTCTGAACCGGGAGCAGGCGGAGACCAATCTGAGGAATTCTGTCACAAACGCTTTCACCAAATTGGAACAGGCGGAAAAAAGCCTGGAACTGAACATGGACAAATTGGACAGCGCGAAGAAAGACTGTGAGAAGAAACAATTGCAGCAGAAGCTGGGGCTGATCTCCGCCGGCCAACTGACTCAGGCCGAAACCGCCGCCGCCCAGGCTGAGGACAGCTGCGTTCAAAGCCGGTACAGTATATACCTGGCCAAACGCGCACTGGAACTTCTGGCTTACGGGATCACAGTGTAAGGGATTGGAGCAGTTCCTTTAAATAGGGCGTCAGCGAAGATTTGAGGCTGGGGTCGTCCATCGCCAATTCCAAATTGGCGATGAGATATCCCAGCTTATCTCCGATGTCATAGCGGCGGCCCACGACGGGCACGGCGTAGATATCCTGCCGCAGAAGCAGGGCCTTCAGGCTGTCGGTCAATTGGATTTCGCCGCCGTAGCCGCGGGGTAAGTTCTCCAGTATCTCGAATATTTCCGGCATGAGAATGTACCGGCCCATAATGGCCAAATTGGATTTGGCTTCCTGAACGGAGGGCTTCTCCACCAGGTTTGTCACTTTGCGGGAGCCGGTTTGGGTCGGGTTCTCCGCCTCCAGGATACCGTACTTGCTCACCTGCTCGGGCAGTACCTCCATCATGGCGACAATATTGGTCTCTCTCAGGTGATATTCCCCGATCAGCTGACCGATGGCCGGCTGCCGGTCATGGATGACGATGTCGTCGCCCAGCAGCACGGCGAAAGGCTCATGGCCCACGAATTTCCGGGCGCAGTAGATGGCGTGGCCCAGGCCGAGGCTCTCCTTCTGGCGCACATAATATACGTCCGCCATGGCGGATATGCGCCGGACGGTGTCCAGGCTGTCGATGTTTCCTTTCCTTTCCAATTCTGTTTCCAGTTCGTAGGCTTTGTCGAAATGATCCTCAATCGCGCGCTTGCCGCGGCCGGTTACGATGATGATATCTGTTACGCCCGCGGCCACCGCTTCCTCCACCACGTACTGAATGGCCGGTTTGTCCACGAGGGGCAGCATCTCTTTAGGCTGAGCCTTGGTCGCCGGCAAAAAACGGGTTCCCAGTCCTGCCGCCGGAATGACGGCTTTTTTGATTTTCACGCCTTTTTCGATTTTCGTGGTTTCTTCGATTTTCACGCCTTTTTCGATTTTCATGGAATGATTTCACCTTCCTTATACGTTTCCAGCATGCGCAGCGTTTCCGGAGTGAGCCGGACTTCGCCCAGGCGGCCTTCGCAGGCGCGTTCCGCTTCCAGGGGCACGGCAAGCGCCTCGTCCGTCAGCGCGCGGGCCTCCTCTGTCCGGCCCGATTCGGCGTAACTTTCCGCCAGCTCGCCCAGGACGGACACCTTGGTCTGCCATCCCTCTGAAGCCAGGGGCCTGAGCAGCGGGATTTGGCGGAGCACCTTCAGCACCATGTCCGAATCGCCCACGGCGCCGTAATATTTCAGCGCCTCATATAAAAAATCCTGATCATACCAGCCGAGTTGGAGCGCGCGGTCCGCCAGAGCGTCGGCTTCCTGGCGTCGGCTTTGGTTGGGGTAGGAAATCAGCAGATACGCCAGGCTCAGCTTGGCTTTGGGACTGAAGCGGTCGTAGAATTGAGCCGCTTCGATATGCCGCTCCGCCAGGGCATATTCCTCTTCCAGGCCGGCCTGGGTGTACCGAACCCCATAGTAATTGCCCAGAGCGGCGCAGACGGGGATCCATCCTCCGGTCAAAAGCACGGCCAGCGCCGAGACGCGGAAGAGGCGGGGATATTTGGGCGGACGCGCCGGCTTGAATAAGGGAAAGGACTCCCAGGACAGCATCCCCAGCAATCCCCAAAAGAGCAGCAGAACGGAAATATAGGAAAAATCAAAGTCGATGCAGCTGTGGACGAATAAACCGGCTGCCGCCGCTGTACAGGCGGGTTCCAGGAGGCTGCCGTCTTTGGTCTTACAACAAAAGATCCGCCAGAAGAGCAGCACCGCCAGCCCCAGCCAGCTCAGGACGCCGGGGACGCCTGATTCCACCGCGAGCTGCAGAAGAAAATTGTGAGCGGTGGTGCTGTAATATTCATAGGACTGATATTGTCCGTACAAATAAGCCCAAGCGCCGCCGCCGCCGCCCAGCGCGGGCCGGCCGGCGAACATCCGCGCGCCGTCCCGGTAATAAGAGGCGCGGAGCAGACCGGGGGTAGAGGGCAGGAAGGCTTCCTGAAACCGCTGAGCAAGCGTCTCGGGCAGAAGCGCGTATTTCAGCGGGACGGTTCGGACGGCCTGGCCGGACGCGGCGGCGGTAATGTCCATGGCGGTCAGCCGCGGCCCCCGCGCGTCTGTCCCGGCGGTATTGGTGATGATGATTCTCTGTACCTGGCTGTCTTGCGGCGCCGTGAACTCATAGGCGCTGTTTGCGGGACGGATGTCCGTATCCAGCAATACCGTCTCCGTAAGCCCTATGAGCTCAAGCTGACTCTGGCTTTGAACGGTCAAACGCCCGACAG
>JAISDM010000184.1 GCA_031264885.1 Peptococcaceae bacterium
GCCTTTGCGGCTGTCGCCGCCGCGGTAGAGCATGATCCGTAATGCGTGATGTTTGCGGCCCCGTCGAATGAAACGCCGTCGATAGTACGGGCTGTCACCAGCTTCGTCGCTGTTCCAGCGTTACCGCTTACAGCGGTTTGTTCCGCGTGTGCGTGATCCTCCCGGGCATAAGCCGTACTTGTGCCCACAGCCGCCGTACCAGGGGCCGCGGGGGTGCTGCTGCTGGCTGCTGGCACAGGTGGCACGGTAACATCCACTATTTTACCGGCGTCAGGCGTCATCGCTGCCCCATTGACCTTCACGCCCTGAATCGCGCTGTCGGCTTTCGTCCCCTGCGCGGATGTGGCGTAGTCTCCGGCATCCTGCTTACCAGATTGCAGCGCCTGAATCAGCGCCAAAAGATTCCCGGCGGTGTCCCCGTCCAGGACGTCTTGGATGCCCGCAAACCATGCGGCCCAAGTATCCTTAAAGGCATCGAACAACGCCTGATTGGCCTCTGACTGATCGTCAAACGTATCCTGGTTCGCGCCCGTCTGCGCGTCGAAGTCGTCTTGCCGCGCCGTCTGTGATGCGGCGAATGTGTTGACCCATCCAGCCATAGCTTCGTTATACTTCGCGAAGAATTGATCATACCACCCACTGGTATCCGGCTGAATCAAGCTGGAGACGATGCCGCACACCCGCGAATCCAGGCGCGTATCCGTAATGTGCGTCGCCTGGATCACCAGCGCCCCCGCCGATACCAGAACCGTAGCCAGCGACAACTCGTAGATGGAGCTTGTCCGGACGACATCCGGCGCAACCGGCGATACGGCGTAAGTACCCTTTTTGACCTTCGTCGTGACTTCCCGATCCTCAAGATTCCACTGCGCGACAATACGGTCGATCCGCGACAATACGCCGTCCGCTACGTCCAGCTTTATATATTTCGGCGTGCCCAGCAAGTGATAGACATAGCCGTTGATCCACGCGGCCCCCGGCGCAACCTGAACATACATATCATCTTGTTCGGTCACCTTGAGGTTGCTGCTAGGCGCGGGGAAAATGCCGTTTGTCAGTACGCGGGCAAAATGCCGCGCCATATCCTCCGCTAAATATAGCCTATCGTCATTATTACTGTTGAAAAAAGTAGAAGCTTCCAAGTTTCATCACCCCCTCAGCTTGTCCAGTACCGTCGGCGCGGGCTCCCCAAATGTGACGGTCAAGCGGCTGCCGGATACTTCGTAAATCTCGTTGATCTCCATGATCCGCGCGTCTACCCGCTTACCCCACCGCTTTGACCGGCAGGTTACGATATCGCCCAGATCATAATCCTCTTTGTATTTCAGATTACCGTCCGGATTGATCTCGCACTCGAAACAGGCGATCAACTGCTGCTTAGCCAGCTTCTCCAAGCCCCGCGTGACTAAAAGCGCATCCTGCTCCGGCTCCGGAAGCGGCTGCCCCTGATCGTCTTTGCCGATATCCCGCGCGTCCACATAGACCACGCGCGCCGCCAAACCTGCCGCCGCCGTATCCCCCGTGACTATCACGCGCCGATCCGCGCCTTCCCCTTGCCCCGCAACCACCGCGATGTTGTAATAATCACGTTCGTTTTCCTCATAGGACTGGCGCGTGACATTCTCGAACTCCGGAGCGAATACTGTGTGACCGGCGGCCGTCTGGCCGGTAAGGTTCCTGCCCTCGTACACGTCGAATACCAATTTTAGCGATTGGGTATCCAACCACACGCGATATCCCAGTCCCGTCGCCGCGGCCATATCTGTGAGCGCGTCCGTCAGCGCGGCATAAGAAGTCTGGTGCGTAGTGACTGGCGCATAGCCGCGATAGTCACCCAATATCAAGTTAGGTACTGCCCAATCCGCTGGGGTTGGACTGATGGCGTAATTGGTCACGATCTGGCGCATAGCGGCTTCCACCTGTAGTTGATTAAAAATTGCCGTGCCGTAAATAATGCGGCGAGCCAGATATTTGGCCACGAAGGAACCCGACACGACGACCGTCTCCCGCCCTTTATCATCCAGATCATAGACGACGCTTTCGATGATCGCCGCGTCGCCGTCTTTATAAAGAAGATTACCAATCTCCAGAAGTGGATCCGGCGCGGTGTGCAGTTCAACCACGCCATAAGTCTGATATCGCCGCACCCACTGCAAACTGGAGTAGTTTTCGACCATACCGACCTTTTCAATCTCCGGAGTATACACAGTCAACACGCATCATACCCCCAAATACAGAGTGTCGTAATACAGCGTCACTTCCAGCCAGTCCAGACCGCTGTCGGCGTTATAACGAATCTGATTGATCCCAGGCCGCAGCTGCAGCCAATCCGAATCCTCGGCGACAAAACGGAAACCGTTGGATGGAATGTGGTTGCGGGTCAATGTGACCTGTTTGCCCATGTAGGTGGTAGTCACGTCCAGTACGTCGCCGGCTTGCATCTCTGTCTGAAGCTTTAGCGTCTCACCCGTGGTGATGTTCGTCAGCGATGGATTCACTACCGTAGACAATGCCCGGAATTGCGCCCGGAGCCCAACCTCCACCGTACTCTGGTTGTGTACGTCCACGATCAGCGACGGTGAACGCTGCCCGAATTTAAAGCCTACGCCGATTTTCGACACCAGCGGAAATTTCAGCATCGGAATCCACTGAGCAATGATCTCGCTTGCCGGAACCAAATCCCGCCAAAGGGGGAACGGGCAGTAAAGTTCAATTTGAAACGGCTGAAACTGTAACTTACTGATAATCGGAGCCGTCTTAATCAGGCAGTCAATGACCCGATTCGTATCTCCGTTACTGTAATATAATCTCCCTTTAACCTTTGGGTTCAAAACCCGCAGCAGCGCAGATCGATTAACCCTTGTATTCCTCCGGATCTCACCCTCAACCGTAATCAGGCGCGGTTTAATCCGCGCCGCCCGGACAGTCGCCCCATCCTGGCCGGCGCCGGCGGAGTCATAAATGTCATTTTCGATACCGGACAACCCCGCCGCCGCGGTCAAGAAGAAATCGCTCCCTTGCATGTCAAAAACAACAGCTTCGTTTTGGTCGCTTACATAGGTCAGCGTATCTCTATAATTGACATCGTACCAATCAGCCATTTAAACCACCCCCCAAGACAGGCGCCGCAGCGCGTTACGGGACGCCCTGGCGGTCTCAGCCGGCGACGGCGTCTCCGGCGCGTTGATGGTAATGCTCTGATGAATCACCTGGGATCGCTGGTTCTGAACCGTCTGCGCCGGCTGACGCGCCTTCGCTTCGACGGCAGCCCTAACGGCTTGTTCAGCCCGGGCGACCATTCCGTATTGTGATCCCAGACTCTGTCCGCCAAAACCGGCAATGCTTGCCCCTGCCAAGTCCTCAGACGCGGATAGAATATCCCCCATTGAATCCTCCAGGCCCAAAACAACGCCGGCTCCTGTATCCTCGCCGATACGCCGCGTGACCTTGGACGGCGACGTGATTTGCAGGGCATCCTTCATAGCCGAGGCGATACTGGACGCCATGGCCTTGGCCTGAGCGTACAGAGATGATTTCGTGCTGTCCAGCCCGGAGGAAATGCCCGCGCCTATGTTCTTACCGATATCCGCGCCCCTGGATTTTGCGTCAGATATCAAGTCCGCGTAATATTGCTTGAAAAACTCTTGCTGCTGCTTAATTCCGGCTTGAAGCGCGTCGATGATCCCGGCTTGCGCTTCTTTTTCAGCGTCGATTTTGGCAAGAGACGCCTCGGTTTGCGCCTTGACGGATTCGGCGATGGTACTGTTTTCGCTGGTCAGGCGCTTGATCTCTTCCTGCCGGGCGGTTTCCGTGCGCTTCTGCTCCTGAGATTCGATATATTCAGTCAGGGCGGCCTCCGCTTTGATCCGCTCTTCGTCGGTTTTTGCGGCCTCAATTCTGGATTGAAATTCCGTAAGTCGCTTGGCTTCGGCTTTTTCCTCCTCCGCTTTCTTCACCGCCGCGGACTCAGCCTGCAGTTCGGCGATCTTCGCCCGGTTCGCGTCAATCATTTCAGCGGCTTCGGCGTTCGTCACTCGAATTTTTTCGATTTCCGCGTTGATAATCTCCTGAATCCCACTGATCTCGGCGTAGGTACGCTCATCTACCAGCCGAAGCTTTTCAATGTATTCCTCGTTCCAAATCTGGATTTTCTTTTCCTTGCCGTCTATGGTCAGATTGACCTCTTTCCATTGCTGGTCAGATAGGATAGTCAGCTGATCAGATAAAGATTTCTGCGTGATCTCGTACCGGTAGGCATAAGCATCGTCAATCATCTGGGTAATATAAGCCTGTGAATTCGCTTCCGTTTGCTGCCGAATCTGCGCTTCATTTTGCTGGTTTTTCGTAATCTCGTGTTCTTGGTTTTCAATCATGGCGCGTTTGGTATTCATATACATTTCTTCAACGCTTAAATGAATCCCGGCCCGTGCTTTCGCCGCCGCTATGGTTCCGTCTTTCAGCTGCTCGTCAAGCCGAAGTAAACCCATTTCAATTTCCAGCATTGCTTGGGTATGCCGGATGGATTCCTGCTCCAGCGCGTCCGCTTGTATCTTATTCGCCGTCGCCTGAGCTACCAAGACCGTCTGCTGCAAAAACGCTTCTTCCATTACTTTCGTGCTGGCCATGGCAGCGCTCATGACCGCGGTAGTGGATTCCTTAAACCCATCGGTCACGACCGCGTTATACCCCTCCAGAAACACCGTAGCCAAACGAATGCCACTGGCGTTCACCGCCAATATACCATCACTGACCCCGTTGGTAAACCCAGTAACAACATTCTCACCGATAGCGTACATGACCTTAGAGGGAGAATGCTCGTCAAATATCTGATTCACCAAACTGATGACCGGACTAAATATACCAGCCGCGACGGTAAGCAGAAAAGATTTCTTTTTTTCCATACCATCCGCGAACCCATCAACCGCCCCGCCGCCTGCGGTTTCAGCTTCGGTTTTTATATCCGGCCCCGCGTTTGTTATGGTGTCCTTCACGTCATCCATAGTTGCCTGCATGTCTTCCGCCATGGGCTCCGTGCCGTCATCAAACTCCTTGGCGACATTCTCTCCGGCCTCCCCCGCGTCCTCGGCCATCTGGGCAGTCATTGTCTCAATGATGCCCGCCACCTCTTCCAAAGTCAGCCCGGTATTTTCTGAGATAACGGCAAGTTCACTGCCAAAAATCTCAACTAAGCTCCCGGCGCCCTCGCCGCCGTCCGTGGTTAACCGCTCATACCACCCCAGGGCAAGGGCTTGCAGGCTGCTCATCTCATCTTGGACGGTCGGCCCGAACTTAGCCAGGATCTCACTGAACGCGGTGTGCATCTTACCGGCGCCCGTGTTTGTCTCTTCAACCAGGTCGTCGTAACCGCCGGCAAATATCTGCCGGAGCTTCTCCTGGTGCTCGCCCGTCGAGGTCTCCAGCTGGAGGGCATACCTATTCTTTAACTCCGCAAGCCCCTCTTCGCCCCGTTTTAGAATAGTGGCCCGCTCTTCCTCCGTTTCATCCGCGATTTTCGCAACCGTTCCCTTGTTATCCCTCGCGCTTTTTTCGATGCTCGCGGCCACTTCCTTAAGCGCCTCTTCCAGCTTGCTCCCCATAGACGCCAGCGCGGTCTGCAGCGCCGCTACCATATCTTCCTGCGTCTTTTTGCTGGTTGTAATCTTAGTATCAGACGCCTTGATCTGCTCCTTCGCGGAGGATTCGATGGTTTCAATCTCGCCTTTTAGCCGATCTTTTTCCGCTTTTCGAGCTTCCTCCGTCCGCTTCTGATCCAACTCGGCCACATAGTCGTTATATTTCTCCCGGGCCCTTGACATCTCTTCGTCGGTCTCAGCCTCGTTGATCGCCTTCTGCAGATTGGCCAGCTTCTTCGCTTCCGCGGCTTCCTGGGTGGCTTTCTTCTCAGCGGCCGTTAATTCATCCAAGGCGTCGATCTGATCTTGTATCGCCCGGATCTCGGCGGCCGCCTCCTGGTCAATTATTGCGATCCGGTTGATCTCTTCTTTGATGATCGTCTGCAAGCCTTCGACCTCGGCGCCGACGCGTTCGTCAACCAGCTTGACGCGCTCTATGTATTCGTCGCTCCATATCTTGTACTTCTGTTCAGTGAGCGTCCCGGTATATTCCACTTCTTCGGTCAAAACGTCTTTGATGGAATCTGCCCGTTCTTTGACCGCTTCGATTTCTGCCGCGTAGGATTCCTTGATGATTTCCGCCTTTTGCCGCGCCGCGTCAATTTCAGCGGCCGCAGCCCCCTTCACGCCCTCCGCTTGCTCATTTAGCGCCTCAATCACAGATGCCGCGGCGTTTTCGTAATCAGCTATAACCGATTGATTGAACAGCCGGACGCCCTGAACCGTCGCGTCATTGGACGAGGAATAAATCCCCGCCTTTTGGAACTCGGCGTCTTGGACGACAATAATCTGCTCGTCCAATCCTTTTTTGATTACATCTGTCAATGAATCTGATACCTTGATAATAGACTCGCGTGCGCCGTCAGATCCGCCTTCGATACCCAGGGCAAGCCCATCGTCCATGTCAACACCGAGTGCTTGCATTTTTCTGGATGGACTATGTGAGTCAGCTTCTTCCCGGGCGGCTTCGATAACCGCCTTGCTGAGCCTGTATCCAGCGTTTTTTGCGGCCGGAATTTTGCCTTCCACTCCATCCACAAGTCCCTGACCCATCTCCCCGCCCGCGTCTATAGCTTCTCCGGCTGTCAGTCCCCAAGCCTCCATCATGGCCCGGTCATTGGCCATTTGCGCTTCGGCCAGTCTAATGTTATGCTGCTGCCAACTATTATAAATCTCACCGGTTTCCCAGTTGACTTTACTGACGTGGTCGCCGGCCTGGGCTTGCGCCTCCTGGATAATCCCGGCGTGCTGTTCCCGCGCGGCGGCAACCGTCTCGTCTTTTTGCCGTATCGCTTCCTTAATGCCTTTGTCAGCCAACGCTTGCATTTCCGCGCTGGCCCCCACCTTCATCGCTTCATAGTCGGCGACGACCTGATCACATTCCTCCTGCGCGGCCTTGATCGCGCCGTCTTTGGCGGCGATAGCCTCTTTAGCCACAGCGGCGGCGGCCTCCGCAGTTAATTTCTTCGTGTTCTCCGTCAGCCGGGTCAGAATCGCCGTCTGCTCAGATTCGCCTTTTGCCATAGACTCAATGCCCTGGGCAGCCATAAGATCCTGGAGTTCCTTTATCCTCTGGCGTTCGTCTTCGCGCAGGCTCCTGTTCTCCCCGGCAGCAGCCACAAGTATCTCCCGGATCTCGCCCTCAGCGCCTTCAACAGCCTTGATCCGCTCAAGATAGCCCTCTTCGACGCTTTTTAAAAGCGCGGTTTGCTCCTCCTGCGTAATCTCCGTACTATCCTTGAAGGACTCCATCATGATTCTATGCATCTCTTCCGCCTGATCGGTAATGGCATCCAAGGCATCATCTCTCATCTGGGCGTATGTGCCGGCTATTTCGCCTGCCATCGCTTTCGTCTTCTCAGGCCCGGCGAGACTCAGTTGGGTCAGCTGCTCCGTGGCGGTCTTAACAAGGTCAATAAACGCGCCGGCGGCTTCCTGCGTTTCCTTAGAGACATCTTTGGAAAAGTCCTCAATCTCCAGCCCTGTCTTACTTAACTGAGTTCCGACCAGCACCGCCGCCGTTCCTATGGCCGCTACCGCCGCCACGAAGATGCCTACCGGGCCAAGCGCCGCCCCGATGGCCGACACAAACCCGCCGATACCCGCAGTGCCGCCGGCGGCGGTGGCAGCGGCCGATATCGCGCCGAACTCCGTCACAACCTTGCCTACGGTACCGATCAGAGGCGCCGCGACCAACAACAGCGGACCGATAGCCCCGGCGACGCCCGCAATACCCACCGCGGCCTGCAGCGAGGACTCGTCCATGCCCAGCAATTTGCCGATAACGGTGTCCACCGTACCTACAAGGGAGTTTAACGGCCCGGTTTCCGCGTCAAAAATCTTTATCTTCAAGGTCTCAAACTTCCCGGCGGCTTCCTCGACTCGGCCTTTGAGATTATTCATCCGCTCCGCCGCCACATCCGCGGCTTCCACCTTCTGCATAGCGTCCGCCATGCTGGTGACGCCCTCGGCGCCTTCACGATACAGGATGTTGCCCGCCCGGATCGCGTCTGACCCAAACATAATCTCCAGCGCCAGCGAACGCTCCTGATCCGTCAGATCGGCCATGGACGTATGCAGAAGACCCGCGATTTCATCCAGCGGCCGAAGCTTGCCCTCCATGTCATAGAAAGCGTTCGCGCCGTCCGCGGTCATCAGTCCCAGTTCCTGAAACAAGGTGATCTGCCGGTCCGTCGTTGGCTGCAAGTTCAACAGCATGGTCTTCAAGCTAGTTCCCGCGTCGGATCCCTTCAACCCGTTCTGCGCAAACACGGCCAGCGCCGTAGCTGTGTCCATAAAGGTAAAGCCCGCGCCGGAGGCGACCGCGGCGGCCTGAGACAAGCCCATCCGCAAACCCGCGACATCCGTGGCGGAGGCGTTGGCGCCCCCGGCCAGAATATTGGCCGCCTCGCCGACAGATAAAGCATCGTCCCGGAAAGCGTTCAGAACCGTAGCGGCAATCTCCGCCGCGTCCGCGACGCCGATCTCCCCGGCGGCCGCCAGAGTCAGCGCGCCGGCAAGTCCCCCCTCCAGAATCTGCGCGGTGCTTAACCCAGCTTTCGCCAGCTCTTCAATGGCGTTCGCGGATTCGGCAGCCGAGTATTTTGTCTTTTCCCCCGCGTCCAGGGCCGCCGTTTTCAACCGTTCCATCTCTCCGGCCGTGGCGCCGGTAACGGCCTTGATCCCACTTAATCCGGCCTCGAAGTCCATACCCACTTGCAGAACGCCTTTTCCGAAAGCAACCAGGGGCGCTGTGATCGCCGCCGACATAACCGCGCCCGTTTTAAGCAGGTCTTTGCTGAGTTCAATGAGCTTTTTGCCCTCTTGCTCTATTTCGCTTATCTGTTTTTTCGTCTTCTTGGCTTCATCCTCATTATTTGGATCTCGTTTTAGTACGAATGTTACGCCCATGGTCCCTAAATCCATGTAAGTAGGCATTAAGCTTCACCTTCTTCCCGCTTGTATCCCGCCACGCTCCGGACACGATCATAATCCGGCTCAGTCGTTTGCAGCCGTTTGGCCTTCTTAATGTAATCCCGGCCCTCCTGCGTCTGGTTCAGCCGATGCAAGAAGGCATATTTCAGGTTTGCCAGAAACAGGTCATGCCGCATATCCAACACTTCTGCCTGGCTCAATCCCGTATAATCGCCTACTGACTTGAGCCCGAACATGATCTCGTCTAACCGGTTCGCTTCTCCGCCGCCGCCGGCTTCCGGGACGACGGGGACGTGAAATTTGGATTGCTCTCCAGATCAAGCGTGAACTGGTAATAACTCTTTACGGTCAGAATCTGAGCGCCCCATGACAGATTCTCTTGCATCCAAGTCCGGTCAAAGACAATGCCGTCCTTGTTGTCGTTTAATATGTCCAGGGCAAGGTCCCAGCGCGCTTGATCCGTCTCTTCCGCGCCCGGCCCCTGTTCTTTCTCCAGCGCGACGAATTGATTCAGCCGCAGCACCATTCTCTCTCGGGGCTTCCGAACGTGGATTACCTCTCCCGCGTGGTCAAAATCGCCTGCCAGCCCGGGCAGTTTAATGTCCAGCGTGTCCTCCTCAAAGATACTGAGGTCAATCATCTTACCCATTTACAATCCTCCATTCTCAAGCCGAAGCGGGGCAGGACGAACAGCCGTCCTGCCCTGTCTTCTTTACGCCGGATCCACCGGATACGTCTCCCTGATCTCTACCATCACACCGTTGCTTTGCGATATGGCGCCAAAATTCGCGTCAACCACCGTCTCCTTATCCTTGGCGAACGTAAGCGTGAAGCCGCTTCCAGCCGTGGCCGCCATAGTAACCCGCAGTTTGTGCCCGTCATCCTTGTCGTGTACGAACCGCAGCAGGTATGAAGTCAGCGCTTTCGCTCCGCCGATGGTCAGCGTGCGCACCCCCGTGGTATCGTTGTCAGTATAGTTCCCGGCGCCCAGCTTAGCCAGGTTCTCAAGATCCCAGGTCAGCACACCGGATTTGAAAGTTACATCTTCCTTGGTGATGAATCGCTTGACAATCTCATTGTCGTCGTCCACAACCTGATATTCCGTAGGCGCATATTCCAGAGACGCGCCGCCCTGAATCCGGCCGACGCTATTGGCGGCGACTTCAATCGTGACGTCGTCAGTCGCCGGAGGTAATGACCCGGAGTACGCGGTCAGATACACGTGTCCTGAACCCAGGATTACTTCGTCCCTGCCATCTTTTACAACACTCATTTTATTTGCCTCCATTTCACATAATAATATAGGGTCTTTTGGTAAATGGTCTGCTCCCCCGCGGTAAACAGCAGCTCGCCGCCGCCGTTTTGCCCGAGGGTCATGATCTCCACCCGCCGGGACGCTCCCACGTCGTCCTCATAATCAAAGAACCAACCCGGATCACCCTCATCCATATCCAGAAGCTGATCCAGCCTGGCCGCCACACATAACGCGTGATCATAATCTGTATCATAGATCCGCGTTTCTATCCGGCTGGTCTTAACCACGCCGCCGGAGACCTGACTCACCGTGTAGGTAAGGCACGGCCCAAAATTACCGGTCTCCAGCGGATAGACGCGCGTGTCGTCCTCCGTCGCGCCCAGCAATGCCTGAAGCGGAGCGTCTTGCCGTAACCGCGTCAAAATCGCGTAAATCATAGGCCCCTCAGCGTGTCTTTAAACACAAACAGCAGCTCTCCCCGCTTTTTGTCGATGGCGCGCTGCAAAAACGGATTCGGTTTCTGGCCGACGGTGAAGTGCCAGCCCGCCCATTTTTTACTTTCCCCGTGCCATGCCCAGGGGGTCTTCTGGCCTTTGCCGTCCACGGCGTAAATACCGGTTCCCTGATGGACATAGGGCGCATACTCGGTAAAACTTCCGATCCACCCTGTGATCTCCTGTGGATTCGTCTCTACTTGGCTACGGATAAACGCGCGTAAATACCCTTCATCCACCGGCGCTTCACGCGCTCCCTCGGCTTCAAGCAGGCCACAGGCGTCTTCCATTTTCTCGGCAAGCCGATCCCATATAACGGTATGTATGGCGTCTTCCAATCGCTTGTTAATCTCCTCCAGGCTAAGGAATTCTTCTGCCAAATCAACCACCTTCTTCCGCTCGTTTCAAAAAGACTTGCTGATACCGCCCGTCCGGAATTACCCGTTCCACTGTATACACGGCGCCGCCGTCTTTGATTCGGTGTGCCTTTGCCCGGATATCCCTTTCCCGGGTCAGCAAGACATCCGAATAGTCCAAATACTGAAGCCCCAGCATCTTCGCCAGGGCTCCGTGGTTGCCTTGCGTATACTTCGCGCCCAGGATGGTCTTTACGTCGGCCCAAGCTTGAGCTTTGGCGCCAGACGGCTTTTGCCCGCCGCCTGCCTGACTCTGCAGCACATACGGGCGCATCTGTCTCTGGATGGAACCCACCTACCACGCCACCTTCCGAATCGCTTTAATTTGCGCCTGCAATTCTTTGGGGATGCCGTCGATGAACGTCTGGGCCACGCCCGAATAACTCTCCGACGCCAGGCCCTCGCTGCCCATCCGGTTATACATCACCGTAACCAATTGGCGGACGAGGCTGTCCGGGACGCGGTTCCGCGGCTGATGCGTGACCCCGGCCAAGTATTCAACCGCATCCTCGATCAACACCTCCAATACCGCGGCGTCAGCGCCCGGCAGCGTCAGCAATAACTTATCCGTCGTCACGCCCATGGGCTTAAGCCACCTTCAAGATATAGGTCTCGTCCATGCGTTCAAAAGACGGCATCACGATCTGTGAAACCGTGGTCACAATGTTCACCGGGTTGACCTCCTTGTATGTCTTGACCGCGACGCCCGTGTTCACAATGGAGACCTGCACGCCCTGTTCAGACAGCAGATCCGCCTCTTCCGGCGTTGTACCGTACCAGGTGGTTCCAAGGGCCCCCTCCGGCAGGAACGTCACTTGATCATCCGGATAAAACGGGTGGACGTCCCCAGCTTCATCACGGTATTTCTTGCTGTAGATCTCGACGGCCAGCCCAAGCTTCGTCATGAGGTACTGCTGAAGCAGCGCGTCCGTCAGAATAAGCTTGTCGCCGCCACGCACACTCATATCCCCCTTGATCGCCGCGTTGCTCAACAGATATCCCCAGGTTTTGCGCGACATGACCGCCCGTGTCGGACGCGTTCCGGTGGTCTCCTCAATCTTATCCTGTATCTCAAGGATGGCAGTGACAGGATTGCTTTGCGCCTGGGACCACCGCGCCGTTCCGGCCAATTCACCCTTGTTGCTGGCGGCGTATTCGCCGTCGGGATCAAAATTGTACTCGTAGCCCAGGGTTCCGTCGGAAATATTAACGGCTCCGTCCGCCAAAAGCTGCATCCGTATCCGCTCGGACTGAACCAGAGCGCCGTCCACAAGCCCCGCCGCGTCGTTGTATACCTGACCCAGGATAATCTGCGCGTACTGATCGTTGCTCGCCTGAAACTGCAGCATCTGCTGTCGGTCTTTCTCCTTGACCGTCATAGACTCACGGAAAAACGGCATCTCTGTTTTCACTTCGCTGACGCCGATGCGATCCCGAACCTGGGGCTTCGCGTCAAAATGCGACGGCCGCAAAGCCGCCGGCAGCCCGTTTCTGCCTTTAATCCAGGACAAATCCAGCCCTATTTTCTTCCGTGCCGGAAACAGGGTCTCCCCAAGATAGGGAATCTTGTTGGCCGCGGATTCGGTCCAATAGGCCCCGATCGCGCCGGCCGTTACTAAGTCAAACAAAGCAGGCATTACAGATCCCTCCTCCTTACATGAACTTAACCAGCGGCAGCGCCGCCTTTGTCGCGTCATCCGGCGCGTCCGGCAGCTTGGACACGTTCACCACTCCATGGATGATCACTGTGCCCGGCGCCGCTCCCGCGGTCACATCCGTATCTCTCAGCAGCACACCGAACACATCGGACGTATCCGGAGCGTCCTCGGCGCCCGGCGTCGTCACCGCCAGCATCCCCGTTTGGGCCAAAAAGCTGCCGGCCAGCCGAATCTTCTTACCCTCGCCGTTGGTGGCGACGCCGCCCTGCTGCACCATCACCGGCAGCCCGAGGTAATGATCCGGGATGTACAGAATCTCTTTCCCGCTGTCATAGGTATTCTTGACTACCTTCACGATTTACCACCTCCAAAATATGTGCTTTCGGTTTGCGCCGCCTGCCCCTTCGCCAAAGCTTTCGCGAAGCTAACCGCGGCGTCTTCCTGCCCGGGCGGCGGCGCGGTGAGCCCGGCCCGGCTTGATTCCCGGCCCTGCAGCGCGTTGTTCCCAAAAAGATACTCGTCCGTCTTCCGCAGTGCCTTGAGCTGATCCGCAAAGCCGTCCAGTTCGCCGTCCTTGAGCTTGATTTTATCCAGCGCCAGCAGCGCCTTGGCCGCCTTTGCGCTTTTCGCCCCGGCGCCGATCAGCGCGGAGTCTATGGCGTGGTCCAGCTCCCGCGCGGCGATTTTGCCCTCGTAGTCTTCCGCGATCTTCTTGTTCTCCGCGGTAAGCCGACTGATCTCAGCGGACAGCGTCTCGTGACCCGCAGCCTTCGCCTGCAAATCCGTCAGCTGCTGATCCCGCTCAGCCAACTGCCTCTTGGCCTCTTTCAAATCGTCGGTCTGGGTGTTGTACACCGCTTTGGGAACCGCGTTCTTGGGCAGTTCGGCTTCCACCTCTTTCAACAGGGCTTCCAAGTTGACGCCGCCGTCCTTCGTGTGCTTTTCGATCAAAGCTTTCAGCCAATCCATCCGTTTCGACCTCCTTCATTTGCCCCATACTTTTTTATGGCGGTCAGTCCCGCCCGGGGTTCTCGTTCTTTATGCTCTGCGATACCAGAAAGAGCGGTTATGTGTTATACTGGTTACAAAAAACGAGGTGCGTTTTATGCTAAGGCTCAACAAAAGGGCCAGAAAAGTCCTGGCCGCCACGATCCAAATCAGCAAGCATAAAAGACTTAAGCCGGACGATGTATGCCGCTGCCTACCGCCCCAATATACCCGGGATATCATAGACGAAACCTTGATCTTCCTGGGGGATAAGGACTTTCTGGAGTGCGTTGTCGACGACGACGGCGAGGTTCAGTCTTTCCATCTGACCTACCAAGGGCGATACTACCGGGAATTCTCCTGGGTAGAGTTTAAGATTTTCCTGCTCCAAAGCGTATTCGTGCCTGTTTTCGTTTCTGTCTTCACGGCCGTGATCACGTTAGGCATAACACGGTAAGCACAGCCGCCGTCGCGCTGACCGCGGCAATAATGACAGTCTTGACCGT
>JAISDM010000228.1 GCA_031264885.1 Peptococcaceae bacterium
GCTCTTTGAAAACTGAATACCCATTTCATCAGATACATTCCTGCTGCTTTTGCCAGAAAGCATAAGCCATGTCAGCGGTTGCGCCATGATATCGCGGGGGGAGGAAGAAAGGGGGCTCTAATCCGATCATTCCCTCCGGCCCGCGATGAGCGAGAAACCTCCGCTGTGACTGCCGGGTTGCTCCCGGTACGGCGACGACAGGCAAGCGGGAACAATGATACTCCTGTCCGGCCATAAAGTCGAGCGTTGAAGCGGGTCTATGCCCGTGAGCCGTCGCAACAAGTGGGGGCAGCTCGGAGCGATCCTCGGAGGGGTGCGCCGCTCACAAAATTTTGAGGAGGCAGGCAATTCCCGTGGAGCGGCCCAGCAAGCCGCCGTCTGATGAATTCCTTGGTCTTGGGTTTGGACCAGACGCAGGCGCGGCGATTCAATGGAGTTATTCCTATGCTGTTTTTACAGCGGCTGCCGCGCCTGCGCCTTGGTCTTACATACAAAAGATGGAGGTGGTCTATGTGGAAAGGAAGATCAGACGGGGTGATATGTTCTACGCCGATTTGACCCCATGCGTCGGTTCGGAGCAGAGCGGTTTCCGTCCAATTTTAATTGTTTCCAATGATATCGGCAATAAACACAGCAGGACGGTGATTGCCGCCGTGATCACGAGCAAGACGGCGGGCAAGGCAAAGCTGCCCACGCACTGTCCGGTCAGCGCGTGGCAGGGACTGGGGCGGGATTCGCTTGTTCTATTGGAGCAAGTGAAGACGATTGACAAAACCCGACTGAAAGAGTACATCGGCACGCTGGACGGCGGCGTCATGGCACGCGTCAATAAGGCGCTGGCGGTCAGCGTGGGACTTGATTGAGAAGGGAGAGGACAGAAATGGAAATAACGAAAGAGTCGAATGATCATTCTCTCAATGGGGAAGCAGAATCCCTCGGCACGAAACTTCGCTTGACGGTGAACGATTGCGCGGTCACGCTGAACTTTCCGCCGGAAACGGAGAGTTCGGTTCTGCCCGAGATTAAACGGATGATGCTTTCCGGCCAGTCAAACGGCCAGTCGAACATACAAAGATAAAATTCGCACATTTGATTTACGAAGTCGGCGGTGAGATAATATTCACGCAGGGAAGCCCTGCATGTTCTTTGACAAGTGAATATGCGGTATCATTAAAAATAACCGCCGCCATCTCATACCGAGAAAGAGAGGATGACGGTTATGATACAGAAAAAAAGAGTTTTTAACCTTTACAGGGTTTCCACAAAAAAACAGGTGGAACACATAAAGCAGGCCGACAGCATGGACGATAAATTGGACATCCCTATGCAGAAGCAGGCGTGTCACGCGTTCATTGATTCGCGCCCCGATTGGGAATTTTACGGCGAACTGGCCGAATTGGGCGTGTCGGGCTTTAAGGTCTCCGCGAAAGACCGGGACGCCATTCAGGTCATACAGCAAGCCGCGCTGGACAAGAAATTTGACGTGCTGCTGGTGTTTATGTTCGACCGCTTGGGCCGCATCGACGACGAAACGCCCTTCGTGCTGGAGTGGTTCGTGAAGCACGGTATTGAGGTATGGAGCGTCAAAGAAGGCCAGCAGAGGTTTGATCAGCATGTGGATAAACTGACCAACTACATCCGATTCTGGCAAGCGTCGGGCGAATCTGAAAAAACCTCCATGCGTACCAAAGAGGGGCTGGGCTTAATCGTGCAGCAAGGATATTTTCGCGGCGGCGTGGCGCCCTACGGATACCGGCTGGAAAAACGCGGGCGGCTCGACAAGCGCGGCCACGAGAAGTACGAGATTGAGATTGACGAGGATGAAGCCGCCGTCGTCCGCACAATGTTTGACCTCTATGTCAACCGGGGTTACGGCTCTCAGCGGATTGCCGGCTGCCTCACCGAGAAGGTTGTCATGACCCGCAAAGGGGAGAATTTCACCAACATTACCATTTATCATATCCTGCGGAACATTGCCTACACCGGTGTTCTCAGAAGCGGGGAAACCGTGTCGGAAATCTTCCCCGCGCTGCAGATCATCACGCCGGAAATCTTTGACGCGGCGCAAAAACTGGCGGAACAGCGTTCCAGACAGAATGACGCGGAACGGCGGGTTCCACTGAATACCACAGGAAGTTCGCTGTTATCGGGGAATGTGTTCTGTGGCCATTGCGGGGCGCGGCTGATCGTGACCACCAACGGCAAGAAATATATCAAAAAAGATGGCGGCGCGACGGTGACGCCGCGCACCCGTTATGTCTGCTACTATAAAACCCGCCACAAACATAAATGTGACGGGCAGACAGGGTACACCGTGAGCAAGCTGGATAAAATCGTGGATGAAGTAGTTCGGGGGCTGTTTGCCCGGCTGAATGATTTGCCAAAGGAAACTATTATTGAGGAACGCTATGCCGATAAAATCGCCGAAAGCCGTTTGGCGCTCACCCAAGCTAAAGCCGCGTTGCAGGCGCATACGGCTGAGGTTTTGGAATACGAGGCGGAGGTCATCAAGGTCATCCGCGGCGAAAGCAAGCTGAATTCCGAATTGCTGAACAAGCTGTATGAGGAAGCCAAAGCAAACGCGGAGGAATCGGGGCGGCGCGTCCGGCAGTTAGAGGAAACCCTGCAAAGCAGCGAACAGATGAAATCGGAGCTGTCCAAGCAGTTTGCCGACATTCAAACCTGGTCGGACATGTACGATACCTGTGACATGGAGACCAAGAAGATGATTCTGTCACGGATTTGCGGCGCCGTCCGGGTCAGCCGCGATTATAAGGTGGAGATTGATTTGACCGTGACCTGCGAGCAATTGGGACTCACGCTGCCGGAGTCCGGCGGCGGCGAACACGGCGCCGACGAATCCGTCGCGAAACAGGACAAAGCGTCGTGAGCGGGCAAAGCGAAACCCGCCGGCGCCGCTCATGCTCAAAGGTGCGCCTCAATCTGCATAACGCCGACAAACACCGGCCATGCGTCAACATCCTCGTAATCAATTTCGCTCAGGCAAAGCTCAAGCGATTCGGCAAGCTTCTCACGCAGTTCATCAAGCGTTTCGGCTTCTGTATGAGCGCCGGTGATTCCAGGCACGATTCCGATGTAGTGCCCGCTTTCTCGATCCTTTTCGATAAACGCGGTAAATGAACGCAACATTTATAACCTCCGTCAAGATATGTTCGCGCCAAACTAAAAAGCTCCGGACGCCGAGCGTCCGAAGCTTCATCCGCCCAAGGCGGTTTAATTCTGGTGGAGACAAGGGGGATCGAACCCCTGACCTTCTGACTGCCAGTCAGACGCTCTCCCAGGCTGAGCTATGCCCCCACATATTGGGAAAATATTAAATTTGGCCTGGTACTCATTCGGGAGCAAAATAGGGGGTGGTTTACCGCATGACTCGCGCTCCCAGCTGAGCTATGCCCCCACATTATGGAAAAATATTAAATTTGGCGTGACGCGATGTTGATCCCGGAGATTATTATATGAGAATCGAATCGGTTTTGTCAATGTTTTTTTCTTGAGGGGACTCGCCTAAGATGGCGTGTATTTTTTCCAAAATTTCCAGGACGTTTCTTTTGCGCCGGTTAATGGCGGTCAATGCCTCCGGGTCGTCCGCGAACCGGTCCAGAACAGTTTGGAAGCGCTGGTTCACGGTGACTTTTGTGGTTTTTTGCACCTGCTTATCCGCCAAATGCACGACGGCCCGTTCGTCCAGAGGATTCAGGGCGTCCTCCGGCAGATTCGTGTGCGCTCGGACGACTTCGGCCACCGTGGGGTACCCCATGTCTTCCAGCCAGTCCGCGCCCACCGTATCGTGATCCCGATGGCTGACGCCTTTGGCCACGTCATGCAGCAAAGCGCCGGCGGTCACCAGGTCCAAATTCAGGGAATGTCCGGCTTGAATCAGCTTGAGCGCCCATTCACGGGCTGTTTCCGCGACCAGCCGGCAGTGAGTCGTAACAAGTTCGGGGGTTTGGAACCATTTCCAAATTTCCTCGCATACCTCCGGGGAAGGGACGGTGCTTTCCTCCGCGCAGCGCAGCAGGCGGTCGTAATCCTCGGGCAGGTCCGCGTCCATCCGTATGGCCGGATCCGGCACGTCCAGACGCAGGGTCCGGTCTTTGAAGAAGGTCAGGGCGCCGCGCAGCCCGCCTTCTCCGCCGTAAGCGCAAATATACTCGTAGCATGAAGCCAGGATCAGGGGAGGATGCCCGGGTTTGCCCCGGTAAAAAGGCTGGACCACCGCGATCTCAGGGGAGCGATGAGCCTCCAGAATGGAACGGAGCGTGTGCCCTGTGACCAGCGGCATATCTCCAGGGAGCAGAAAAAAACCGCCGCTGCCGGCTGCCAGAGCTTGGACGCCCAGGCGGACAGACTCAAACATGCCGGTGTCCGCGAACCGTTCGTTATAAATGAAATGAATGTTCCGGGGCGGGGGCGGGGACGGAGACGCGGGCGAAGACGCGCGCGCGGAAGCAGACGGAGACGCGGACGCGGGCGGCGGGACAGACGCGGGCGAAGACGCAGACGCGGATGCCGAAACGGGCGCGGGCGGCGGGACAGGCGCGGGCGAAGGTTGAAGCGCCCGGCGGACCTCTTCCTGCCGGCAGCCCGTCACCACATAGATCTCCCCGACCCAGGGGCGCAGCGTATCCACAGTTCTCTCGATCAGCGGTTTTCCCTTTAAAGGGAGAAGCGGCTTGAAGGCATTCATCCGGGAGGACAGACCCGCCGCCACGATCAGCCCCGCGATGTTGTTATTCGGCATTGTTCCGCGCCCTGGCCAAAATCAATTCCGCCACAACGCTGACCGCGATTTCGGGAGGCGTTTCCGATTGAATGTCCAGCCCGATGGGAGAATGCAGCTTATCCAAGACCGCTTGAGTCACGCCCTCGTTCCGCAAATTCCGGTAGAGGGCCTCCCGCTTGCGCCGGCTTCCGATCATGCCTATATAGCCGGCTTTCGTGCCCAGGGCCCATCTTAGGCACGTTTGATCGTGTATGTGCCCCCGGGTCACGATGACCACATACCAATTTTCGTTCACAGGCAGTTCCGGTATTTGCTCAAAGGATTCCAGCACAACGCGCCGGGATTCCGGGAAACGCGCCGCGCTCACGAATTCCGCCCGGTCGTCCAGAACCACAGTCCCGAAATCCGTCATATGGGCTATTTTCGCGATTTCACGGGCGACGTGGCCCCCGCCCAATAAGCAGACCCATCCGGCGGTGTGAATGGGGGTGGACAAAAACCGCAGCCCGTCCACCTCTTCCGTGTGCATTTGATTGCCGCCCGCCGCGTTCTTTGCCCGGAACAAAACCTCTTCATCAAAAAAACCCGTGACTTCTCCGTCTTTCCCGATAAATCCAAGCTGCCGGGTCAAGGTTCCCGATCTTTGATCCAAGGCGGTGACGATCCAGCCTTTTTTCTGTTGATCCAGAGCCGACTGAGCGGCCTCATAGACAGGCAAATCCCGCGCCGTGACCCAGTCCAGCAATACGTCGGTCCGCTCGCCGCAATTCATGCCGTCGTCTGAATCCGTGGAAGAGGCCGCGCTCTTCCCGGTTAAGTCCAAGTACAGGATCCGGGGCTGGGGAGGGGGGCCTTCATACCCGGCTTGACAGGCCGCGTGAAGGCCGCGCGCGGCTTCCGTCACCGCCGCCTCCGCCTGGCCGCCGCCGATGGTGGCAAAGATGGAGCCGTCCTGCCGAATGATCATTTTGGCGCCCGCCGATCTGGGCGAAACGCCTTCCACAGCCATCACCGCGGCCAAAACCAGATTTTGTCCGTTTTTCAGCAAACGGATCACTTCCCGTTCGATATCCGCCATAAACCTTTTCCTCCTATATGTGGAACATGAATCCTTTTCAAACGGTTCGCGTTGTGATAAAATACAGGCAGTTACCGTTTCAACAGGGGCGCCGCAGCTTGTCATTCCGGGCTCGTCCCGGGATACATTGGGGGGCCGCCTGGATTCCGGGACAAGCCCGGAATGACGGGGGACAGGTAGGCCCGGAATGACAACGCGTTAAGGAGATGACACATGGACTGCATCAAAAAAAACGCCATGGACGCCAAGCAAATTCTTGATGATTTTTTCCGCGAGTGGGGGATAAATGATATCAAGAGATTCCGGTCGATGATACATCTCCGCCCGGCAGCCGATCAAATTACCATCGTTTCTACGCTGCCGGGAACGCCAATGACGGGAATGAGCGTGAAACTGGCGCAGCTGAGAGATGTTCTGCCGGAATTGAGCGGAGCGATTTTTTTCAAAAATATGGAGGACGTCCTGGATAAATTAAAGTCGCTGGGATTCAAGAAACAAAGGATGGGCTATACCCGCGAAGAGAAGATACAGTCGATTTTGATCCACGACATGGTCGTCCGTCCTCAGGAATATGAGGGAATCCACTTCGTCGCCTCGGAATTGGATCTGTCCGGGTTCGGCGGGAAAGACGGGAAACAGCGCGCGGATATCATCGGGTTCAAGGACGATGTTTTGTATGACATTGAGATCAAGAGCGAATGGTTTATGATGGGAACGGTTTCACAGGCAAAAGGCAATGTGGATTTCTTGAGGGCTCATTTGCCGGAATACGCGGAGCGCCTGGCGGAATTCCCCAACTTTCATATGGGAAGAATTCGGGACGTACAAGGCATCGCCGTAGTGCCGTGGCTTGCGAGCATCAATGGCAGCCTGGAGAAATACGGGGCTAAGCATGAAATTGCCCTGTGGTTTCTTGAATATGGCTATATGGCCTGAAGCGGCGGTTTTTTTGCCAGGGGTTCCGATTCCATTATAACGGCTCATGCCCGCGTTTGCAATATTACTGGGAGGTGAGAAAATTGAAGATTTCAACCAAGGGCAGATACGCGCTCCGTATGCTGCTGGATCTGGCGGAGCATAAGGACGACGGTTATGTCCCGCTCAAGGATGTGGCGCAGCGGCAGGATATCTCCAAAAAATATCTGGAGCAGATCGTGGGCATATTGAATCAGTCCGGTATCCTTCGGACAAACCGCGGATATCAGGGCGGATACATGCTGGCGCTGTCGCCGGAGAAATACACGGTGGGGCATATACTCCGGATTACCGAAGGGAGCCTCACGCCCGTCGCCTGTCTCGAAACGGAATCTAATTTATGCAAGAGAAGCGCCTTCTGCAAAACCCTGCCCATATGGAAAGGTTTGGACAAGGTGATCACGGAGTATCTGGACGGCATCACTTTGCAGGATATTCTGGACAAAAGCGAGGCTTCGGGAGGCGTTGAATACTATATTTAAATGGGGGAGATGGCGCGCTCCAGGCGCTCTAAGGCTTCCAGCAGGACGCTTCGGGGGCAGGCGTAATTGATCCGCTGAAATCCGGAGCCGCCGGCGCCGAACATGGGCCCGTCGTCCAGCCAGAGTTTGGCTTTGCGCAGGATCATTTCATCCAGCGTTGGGCCGTCAAGCCCCAGCGCCCGGAAATCGACCCACGCCAAATAGGTGCCTTCCGGTTCCGTCATCCGGATCCGCGGTATGCGCTCACGGAGGAAATCCCTCATAAGGGCCGCGCTGCCCGCGAGGTAGCTCAGCAAATCTTCCAGCCAATCCTCTCCGCCTTCATAGGCGGCCTGGCACGCGGCGATGCCCATGACGCCGGGCTGGCTCAGGCCGCACCGGCCGTATTCCCGCTGGAAGGCTTCCCATAAACGCGCGTTGGCGATAAATATATTGGAAAGCTGCAAGCCGGCCAGATTGAATGTCTTGGAAGGCGCCGTACATGTGACGGTCAAATCCCGGTAAGCGGGATTGAGTTCCGCGAATATGCTGTGCCGGTGTCCGTCGTATACGAAATCCTGATGGATCTCGTCTGAAATAACGGTGATTCCGTGCCGGACACAGATATCGCCCAGCCGGGTGAGTTCGGCCCGGGTCCAGACGCGCCCCACCGGATTGTGGGGGTTGCACAGGATAAATAACTTCACTTGGCTGCCCGCGGCTTTTGCTTCAAAATCATCGAAGTCAATGGAATATTTGCCGTTTTCGTAAATCAGTTCATTGACCACGAGCTTCCGGCCTGTCCGCTGTACGGCGGAGGCGAAGGGGTAGTAAACCGGCTGCTGGATCAATATGGCGTCTCCTGTTTCTGTCAGCGCGCGGACCGCTATGAAAATAGCGGTCACCACCCCCGGCGTTTTAATGAGCCGGTAGGGTTCCGTATCCCAGTTAAAACGCCGCGCGAACCAGCTGCGCAGGGTTTCAAGATAAGCGTCTCCGGTGTCGGAATAGCCAAAGATCCCGTGCCGGCTCTGTTTTGTCAGCGCGTCGATCACGCAGGGCGGCGATTGGAAGTCCATATCCGCCACCCAAAGCGGCAGCGCGTCTTCCGGCTTGCCCCGCTGAGCAGCCGAACCGTGCTTAATGCTGTATGTATTCCGCCGGTCAACGACGCGGTCGAAGTCATATTTTGCCATGTTTGCCGAAACCTCCTGTTTCTTAGGACTGGGACTGGGACCCGCCGGGAACGGGCGCCGCTGCCGGATTGCGCTCGCTGTGCTCCTCGCGGCGGCAGGGGGGCGCGGATTGACCGAGCGCCTGGGACAGATCCCCGATGAGGTCTTCCGCCGCCTCAAGCCCGACCGACAGACGCAGGAGCCGACCGTCAATGCCTTTCTTCAGGCGTTCCGCCTCAGGGATATCGGCGTGGGTCTGGAGCATGGGATAAGTTATCAGGCTTTCGACCCCGCCCAGGCTTTCCGCGTATTGGATAACGCGCACCCGCTCAAGGAGCTGCCTTGCGGTTTCTTCATCTTTCACGGAAAAAGAGATCATCGCGCCGAAGCCGCTGGCTTGCCGCCGCGAGATTTCGTAATCCGGATGGGTTTCCAGTCCGGGATAACGCACGGCGGTCACGGCGGCTTGCTCCGTCAGCCAGCGGGCGATCCGGGCGGAACTCTCCTGCTGGCGCTCCATGCGCACGGCGAGGGTCTTGATCCCCCGGATGATGAGGAAGCTGTCGAAAGGAGAGAGACACCCCCCGGTGGTTTTGGCGATGAATCGGAGCTTCCCGGAGATATCCGCGTCTTTCGTGACCAGAAAGCCGGCCAGCGTATCGTTGTGTCCGCCCAGATACTTGGTGCCGCTGTGCAGAATGATATCCGCGCCCAGGGCGAACGGCTTCTGAAAAAACGGCGTCAAAAAGGTGTTGTCCACGATCAGAAGCAGCCCGTGCTTGGCCGTGATCCGCGAAACAGCCGCGATATCGATGACCTGCATCATGGGATTGGTCGGCGTTTCAATAAAAACCGCTTTCGTGGCGGGAGTAACGGCGTCCCCTATTTCCTCCAGGGTATGGGCGCTGGTAAACATAACGCCGTTTTTCTTTGAAAAATGGGCGAACAGCCTGTGCGTGCCGCCATACAGATCGTCGGCGACGACCAGGTGATCCCCCGGCGAAAACAGTTCCATCATGGCCGCCGCCGCCGCCATGCCGCTGGCGAAAGCGATGCAGTCCGTTCCCCCTTCCAGAGCAGCCAGCGTGTGTTCCAGGTACTCCCGGGTCGGGTTCTGGCTGCGGGAATAATCATAGCCGGTGCTTTGGCCTACCCCCGGATGCGCGAACGTCGCCGACTGAAAAATGGGCACGCTCACCGCGCCGGTGCTGTCGTACCGGCCGTCACAGCCGTGAACACATAAAGTATGAAAGTCCACCCGCATTCCTCCTTTTTGCCTATTCCCCTCTTAGGAGGGGTGGCAGACGCAGTTTGTATGACTTCCCCTCCGTTTGGAGGGGAAGTCATACAAACTGCGTCTGACGGGGTGGTTCCCGTGGAATGGTGATCCCCGCAGGATAGTAGTCCCCCGTGGTCATAATGGCGGTTCCCGTGGAATGGCGCTCACAAATTCAGCATGTAGGATTGCTCGGCGCGCTGCTGATCGGTGTAATCCAGCAAATCCTGTATGCTGACACTTTTGAGACAGGTTTCGACGGCGGAATCCAGCCTGTTGAACACCATCTCCCGGAGCGCCATTTCAATGGCGGGAGATTGCCCGTCCACCGTGCTGTCCGCTTTTTCGATCAGAGTGTTTTCCACAGTCAGCAGTATATCCAAAGCGGTGACGCCCCTCGGATCCCGCACGAGCCGGTATCCGCCCTTTGAACCCTTGAGCGCGTAGATGATATTTCCTTTTTTCAGTTGTGAGAGGATCTGTTCCAGATAGATTTTCGAAATGCCTAAAGCGTTGACGATGTTGATGACAGAGATGATTTCATTTTCCCTTGTGCTTCTGGCGATCTCAATCATCGCGGCGAGGGCGTAACGGCCTTTCGCGGAAATCCGCATATTTCTGCCTCCTTGAAGCAAAATTTAATTGAGAAGCAAAATTTAATCGAACCAAAATACATATAATATATATATGCTTAATAATTATACACGGCGCTCACCGCTTTGTCAATACCGAATGGACGCCGGGGAACACAGGCGCCCGGGACGGGCGGCAGGATGCCGCCCCTACATAAATTTAGGTGTTGACAAACCTCTTTGGCCGGGCTATAATACATACATAATATATATGCTTAATCTATTATATGATGGAGGTTATCGCTATGTCAAAAATCGCAAAGAGTCTTACGGAACTCATCGGCAAAACCCCTCTGCTCCAATTGAACGGTTACGTGAAAGACCAAAAACTCAACGCGGTCGTCATCGGCAAACTTGAGTATCAGAATCCGGCGGGAAGCGTCAAGGACCGCATCGCTTTGGCCATGATCGACGACGCGGAAAAAAGCGGCAAGCTGAAGCCGAATTCCGTGATCATTGAGCCGACCAGCGGCAACACCGGCATCGGGCTTGCTTCCGTAGCGGCGGCGAGGGGCTATCGGATTATTCTCACCATGCCGGAGACCATGAGCGTGGAGCGGCGCAAGCTGCTGGCCGCCTACGGCGCGGAGCTTGTTCTGACCGAAGGCGCCAAAGGGATGAAGGGCGCCATCGCCAAATCTGAGGAACTGGCCGCGGAGACGCCCAATTCCTTCATACCGGGGCAGTTCTTTAATCCTGCCAACCCCAGAGTACACAAAGAAACCACCGGGCCCGAAATTTGGGAAGACACAGACGGAAAAATCGACGTCTTTGTTTCCGGCATCGGTACCGGCGGCACCATCAGCGGAGCGGGGGAATATTTGAAATCCAAGAATCCCGCGTTAAAAATCGTCGCCGTGGAGCCCTTCGACTCTCCCGTGCTGTCCGAGGGGCGTTCAGGCCCTCATAAGATCCAGGGCATCGGCGCTGGATTCGTTCCGGAGATCCTGAATACCAACATATATGATGAAATCATCGCCGTGAAAAACGAAGACGCGTTCCAGACGGGCCGGATCATCGCGCGCACAGAAGGATTGCTGATTGGTATTTCTTCCGGCGCGGCGGCGTGGGCGGCGACACAGCTGGCCAAACGCCCGGAGTACGCCGGCAAAACCATCGTGGTGATTTTGCCGGACACCGGCGAGCGGTATCTTTCGACACCGCTGTTTGAGTCATAAAAGCCGCGCGGGCGGCAGAATGCCGCCCCTACAGTTCCGGAACTTTTGGCAGCGTCGCGAAGCCCGCTTCCAGTTCTTCGTCGGTAGGAATATAATCGGTCATACTCCCGTCCATGTAACTCATGTAAGCCTGCATATCAAAATTACCGTGTCCGGTGAGGGCGAAAACGATGGTTTTTGCCTCGCCGGTTTTTTTGCATTTGAGCGCCTCGTCCATTGCCACGCGGATGGCGTGGGAGGATTCCGGCGCGGGCAGAATCGCCTCATGTTTCGCGAATTGCATCGCTGCCTCGAAGACAGCGGTCTGATTCACGCCCCGGGCTTCGTCGATGAAGCCGTCATGGTACAGTTTGCTTAGAATAGGAGACATGCCGTGATATCTCAGTCCGCCCGCGTGAATGGCCGAAGGCATAAAACCGCTGCCGAGGGTATACATTTTAGCCAGAGGCGTGACCTTCCCCGTATCGCAAAAATCATAGGCGTAGCGTCCCCGGGTGAAAGACGGACAGGAAGCGGGTTCTACCGCGATAAAATAAGGTTTGGCCTTGCCGGTCAGTTTATCTTTCATGTATTCGCTCATTAATCCGCCCAGGCTGGAGCCGCCTCCCGCGCAGCCGACGACCAGATCCGGGTATTCGTCATAGGCTTCCATTTGCAGCTTCAGTTCCTGGCCGATGATGGATTGATGCAATAACACCTGGTTCAGGACGGAGCCCAGCACATAACAGGCGTCCGGCTTCCCCGCCGTCAGTTCGATGGCCTCGCTGATGGCTGTGCCCAGACTGCCTGTGCAGTCCGGATCGTCCGCCAATATGGCGCGGCCCACTTGGGTGGTCTGGCTGGGGCTGGAGATGACTTTGGCTCCGTAGGTCTCCATGATGGCTTTGCGGTAAGGTTTTTGCTCCGCGCTGATTTTGACCATAAACACGGTCAGGGGCATATCATAGTAAGCGCAGGCCATAGCTAAGGCGGTGCCCCATTGGCCGGCGCCGGTCTCGGTAGATAATTGCTTAACGCCCTGTTTTTTGCTATAATAAACCTGCGCGATGGCTGAATTCAGTTTGTGGCTTCCGGAGGTGTTCTGGCCTTCATATTTGTAATAGATCCGGGCCGGGGTTCCCAGGGCTTTTTCTAAATTATAGGCGCGGATCAAGGGGGAGGGACGGTACATTTTGTAATAATCCCGAACCTCTTCGGGGATTTCGATGTAGGTGTCCGTCACATTCATTTCCTGCCGGCACAATTCTTCCGCGAACACCGGGAACAGCTCTTCAAGCGCCACCGGCTTCAGGGCGCCCGGGTTCAGGTAAGGGTCGGGTTTCTCCTTCATAAAACCCTGGATGTTCAAATAGTGGTCGGGGATTTCTTTCTCTGTTAAAATCACGCGGTAAGGGCCTTGCTTCTTCATAGCGACTGTCTCCTTTCAAGATGGATAATCCATTCTCATTTGGTTATTCTAAATTCTAAGGGCGGGTGATCGTGTGCTTTGGCTAGAATGCTTGATTATTTTTGCTTCCCGTATTTGCGATGTTTCGCTGACCACCGTTCGCACGCTGATGGTGGTTCGAGGGGAAAAGATTAAGGCTTCCGTCATGGGCTTCTTTGAGGTGCTGATTTATTTGAACATCCTCACTCTGGTGGTCTCCAATATGACGAGTCCGTTCAAAATCATCAGCTATTGCCTGGGCTTCGCTATGGGCAACTATATTGGAAGCATCATTGAGGAAAAACTGGCCATCGGCAATATTTTCGTTCAAATTGTGACCTTGAGGGAACCGGAACGGCTGGCCGAAATGCTCCGTTCCCAGGGGTACGGTGTAACGATGCTGGATGGGCACGGAATGAAAGGGGATCACATGATCCTGCAGGTGGTGGTGAAGCGCAAGGCGTTCCCTGTGTTAAAGGCGCAGGTTTACGAATGGGATCCTCAGATATTTCTGACCGCTTTCGACACGCGATTGATCCACGGGGGCATCATCAAACAGTGGAAGTAAATGGTTTTCTATGGAAGCAAATGATTTTATGGAACATTATATCACAGATTTTAGAGCGAGTTATACAATTTTTTCACGAAGGAGATGTCACAATGAAAAATACCGAAGACCTGGTCCGGCAGCTTTCCGGGTTCCTGGAGGATTCCCCCTTAAACCGCGCCAGAATCAATGACGCCGACGTTACTTTCTACGCGGACCCTGTCTGTGCCGTAGCCGGCGCCGGCGATCCGTTCTTTGAGCGGCTGAGAGAGCCCGAAATAGTGAATCCGGGCTTCCGGCTCCCCGGCGAATGGCTGCCGGACGCGCGCTCGGTGATATCCATATTTTATCCGCTGACCGAATCCGTGCGCGTATCCAATTACGCGCCGGGGCATCCCTCTTCGGAGTGGCTGTACGCGCGGATCGAAGGCGGCGACCGGTGTATTCCGGATTCCCTTACATATCTTGTGGATGAATTCGCGAAGGAAGGCGTCCGCGCGGTGGTCCCCTCCATGGATCCGGCGTTCAAGGTGTTCCCCGGATTTACCAGCAACTGGTCCGAACGCCACGTAGCGTTCATTGCCGGCCTGGGCACATTCGGGCTGAGCAAATCCTTCATTACCTTTAAGGGCGTGGCGGGCCGCTTCGGCAGCATCATTACCGACCGGGCGTGGCCTGTCACGCCCAGAAGCTATACGGATGCCTACGAGTATTGCAATCAATGTCAAGCCTGCCTTCACCGGTGCCCGTCCGGCGCCATCACGCCCGAAGGCAAGGACAAATCCGTTTGCGGCGCCTATTTGGGAACGACGCGGGAGATCTACGCGCCCAGGTACGGATGCGGGAAATGTCAAACCAAGGTCCCCTGTGAAGCCGGCGTCCCCCCGCGGCGCAAGGGTACCGGTTTGGATTCCGGGACAGACCCGGAATGACGAAACATGGGCGCGTCCGCGGACGGGGACGGGCGGCAGAATGCCGCCCTTACGGCGCCGGGACGATCGGGACGTGAATCACGCGCCTGTAGGGGCGGCATCCTGCCGCCCGCCTTTGGCAGAGGGGAGGAATAAAAAAATGGCTCAAACGGTGGCAAAGGAGGAAAGCGTCATGACGGATTTGCAGTTCAAGGCGCTCATCAAAATGGTTTATGAGCGTTTCGTTGTGGAGATTCATTCCGGTAAAGATCCGGAGCAATTGGAAGCCGCGCTGAAAAAATGGGTTGAAACCGTAGCCGGCGTAGAGATAGAGGATGATGGATATGGACAGCGTTAATTATGAGGCCGTTAATTATGAGGCTTCGGGCGTCAGCGTCGCGGCCGCCAACGATGTGAAGCAGCAATTTAAGGGGATGGTTTCCGCGCGGGGTTTGGCGCATTGTACCCCGGTCAATCAGGTGGGGGCTTTCGCCTCGCTTGTGGAGATCGATTTAAAGGGTTACACGAATCCGGTGTTTGTTCTGAAGAGTGAGGAGCCGGGATCGAAGCAATTGCTGTCGCTGGACAATCACCGCGTCGAATGGATCGCGCGGGATCTGATCAATCACCTGGTCAACGATATCGCCGTCATGGGCGCCGTGCCCTGCGCTGTGCTGGACACGATCATCTGCGGGAAATTCGAAAAGGAAACGATCCTCAAATTGGTCGGGGAAATCTCCCAGGCGTGTATCGAGAACGGTTGTGTGCTTGTGGGCGGGGAGACGTCGGAACAGCCCGGCGTGCTGCCTGCCGGCCGCTATGTACTCCAAGCGAGTGTGTTAGGCGTCGCGGACAGGCAAAAGATCGTTGACGGAAGCCGGATCAAGCAGGGGGACGCGCTGATCGCGCTGGCGTCTAACGGGCTGCATACCAACGGCTACAGCCTGGTTCGAAAGCTCATGGAGGCCCGGCCCGCGATTCTCGAGGAGCGCGTTGACGGCGAGAGTTTTATGGACAGCCTCTTAAAGCCGCATCTTTCTTACGCCGGCACAGTCAAACGATTGCTTGAGCGGCATTCGGGCGACGTTCATGGGATGGCTCATATAACCGGCGGCGGCATTCACGACAATTTGATTCGAATTTTGCAAAGCGACGGGCTGCGGGCGGAAATCGACCTGTCCATGATCCGGATCCCGGGGATCTTTAAGGTTATAAAAAAATACGCGAACATAACGGATGAAGAGATGCTCGCGACGTTTAATATGGGCGCCGGAATCATAGCGGCCGTCGAAGAAGCGCGGGCCGGCGAGATTCTCGGGACACTGGGCGCCGGCGCGTATCGGATCGGCCAAATCACGCAGTCCGGCGGAAGCAGGGAAGTCACATTCAACCAGACCCTCAGCTGGGACCGGTGAATTGCGAGTTCAGACTTTCAGCATGCCGTTTTTGACCGCGATGCGCACGGCGTCCGCGCGGTTGACCGCGCCCAGCTTGTTGTACAGGCTCTTGATCATGCTTTTGACCGTATCGCCGGAAACCTGCCCGGCGGCCGCGATCTCCTTGCGCGTCAGCCCCTGAGACAGGCTGACCAGAATCTCCGCTTCCCTGGGCGAGAGTTTGATGTTCGGGGCGGGATCCTGCCTGGGGTCCCGCCGCTGATATAATTTTGCCGTCTCCAGGAGTTTTTTGGCGTAAGCGGCGGATCTCTTGTTGATATTTTCCAGCCACGGCTGAGGAATGGCGCAGTTTTTGTCCTTTAAGGCCGCCGCGGTCAAAAGCCGCATGGGGCTGCCCAGCTCGATGAAGGGCATGTCTATCGCGTTGGATTGCCCCATATCGTACACGGCTTGCAGCGCGTCCACCGCCTTGGCGCGTTCGCCGGTGCAGTACAGCGCGGCGGCCCGGAGTACGCCGATGTCCATCCGGCCGAACAGGAAACCCCGGATGCCGTCGTCGTTTTCCTGAACCTCCAGGAACGCCAGCAGTTCATAATATTTCTTATCGGCCAGATAGAATTTCGATTTGACGACAATTTCCAATCCGCTCACCGAGGAGTTCAGCGCGCTTGGGTCAAAATCGTCTTTCAGCCATTTTGCCAGCTTGTCTGTCCGCCCCAATTGAGTGTAAAACCAACCCATCATAAGGTCGTATGAAATCTGGCGGTTGGGGAAATCCGCGTTTCCCAGCTGTGATTCCCATTCCTTGAGCACATTCCGGATCTGGGGAATTTTGCCCAGGTGAACGCCGCTTCTCAGCAGAAAAAACAACGCCCGCTGTTCCACTTCATACTGGGCTTTCTCTCTGGCTATGGCGGCGGACTGACAGGCGAATTTCTCCGCGTCTTTCAGATTGTCCTTATAATAGGCGGTTTCCGCCAGGGCCAAGTCGTCCAAGCCGCTGAAACAGCCGTTCATCATTTCGGATACATATGGAATGGCCGGGGCAAACGCCTCGATGGATTTCTCAAACTCGCCGCTCTCCGCGGGACAGCCGACCCTGCAAATATACGAGCTGACGGTGGTATTGACGATGGGCGCGGTCACGGGATAAGAAGTCCACTGGGAGTAATGACGCGCTTTTTCAAAATAGCGGGCGCAGCCGTAATCCTTGGTATACATACAGGTCAGCATGGTGACAAAACCCAAATTCACATAGCTCTCCGCCAGGATGTGGCAGCCCAGATCCGTCCACGGCAGCGCCTCATACTTTCTGACGGCGGTCTGCCCTTCAATCATGGCTTCCTCAAAGCGGCCCAGATCGATCAACAGCCTGGCGCGGACAATATACCGCGTGATCTCTGAATTCCCCGTTCCTTCATGATCCCCGTCCAGCAATTCCTCCATGACGCTCAGCAAAAACCTCGCGTCGCGAATGGTTATGGCCAGAATCGGGAGTGTGTGGACCGTTTTTAACAAAGCTTCATGATCCCCGGCTTTTTTGTAACAGTCGACCGCTTCCGTGATCAGATGGTTTTCGGCGTACCAACCGGCGACTTTGGAATAAAAACCTTGCTTCTCCGCTTGGGTCAGCAAGGTTTGTCTGCTTTTCAGGAATTCCAGAAACAGATGATGGATGTGGTAAATGTTTGAATCCGCGTCATACCGGACAAAAGAACTGATCCGCCCGAATTCCGTGATGAAGCCCTCTTCCGGCGCCAGCGTCCGCAGAAACTCCGCGGGCAAATCGTCCATCAAAGAAACCAGGATCAGCAATTTTTGCGTCGTTTCCGATACCATGGGAAACACTTCATTCTCGATCAGCTTGAAGATATTGAGTTTCATGGCGGAAAGCGCGTCGTTTTCGTCCAGCGTCTGGCTCTTCAAAGACATTTCCAGCAGCCGGATGGCGAAGATCCAGCCCTCTGTGGCGTCATAAATGTTCGCGGCGAATTGAGACGACAGCTTAATGTCCCGTATCCGGAAATAATCCAGCAGTTCGTTTTTGCCAAAGCACAGGTCGTCCTCGCCGATCCGCGCCAGCAACCCCTTTGAATCCAGCCGGGCAGTCTCGATCGCGGGCTGGCTTCTTGAGATTAAAATAGTGCAGACATTGGAGAAGGCCAGGCTAACGGCGTCTTCTATAAACCGCAGCACGGATTTTTCGTGGATCCGGTGGACGTCGTCAAAAACGAAGATATACTTGACGTCGGGATTCAATTGGTCCTTAAGCCAAACCGCGAATTTCACAAACTGTTTTTTTGTCTTGGGAAATTTGATTTGTCTCAGTTCGGACCCGCCGTCCGGATTTTCATCTTTGTACGGGAACATCTGGATGAGTTTTTCCCAGAATTCATCCGTCGCGTTGTCCGTATCGGATAACTGCATCCAGGCGGTTTTCGCGCTGTGCCGGCGCAAAAAAGAATAAACCGCGTGTGTCTTACCGCAGCCGGCGCCGGCGACCATTGTGACAGCCGGGAATCGAACGGCTTCTTCCAGCAAATGACTCAAACGCGGTCTTTCCAAATAATCCTGCTGACTTAACGCGTACGGCTTTCCGCCGCTAAAATATTGATTTTTCATTTTACTGTCTCGATAATGGATGCCTCAATGATCCTTACTCTTCAGGAACAGAGCTTGCCTGCGCGTCCTCGTTCTTTGAATCTTCGTTCTTTGAATCGTCATTTTCGTCGGGCTCCTGCCGAACGATGCGTTCCACCGTGATATCCACCGTCTCCACATTGAAGCCGGTGATGTTTTTGACTTCGGCGGCCAGCACCTCGCGGATTTTGCGCAATGCCTCGGGAATGCTGACGCCGTACAGAATGGATAATTTAATTTCATAAGACACGGAGCCGCTTTCCACAAGGTCGTCGTCCCCGTCTTTGCGGCGGATCAAAATACCGGTCCGGGTGTTCTTGTCGCCAAACAGCTGGGCAAAATTGCCTTTTTTCTCCTGATAACAAACCTCTTCCGCGGATTCCAGCACAATACGCGCCAGAGTCACGAACACCTCGTCATAAATGATAGTTTTCCCATCCGACATTTATTTCCCCTTCTTTCTATCCGCGATTCGCGCTTTCTATAAATCCCCCCGACAGTAAGGATTCATTCCGCCTTCACGGCGTTGATTCGTTTAATCAGTTCGGCCAGAACCCGGTCGGCCTGATCGTTCGGCACCTGGCAGGTCCCCGCGTTGGCGTGGCCTCCGCCTCCGTATTCAAGCATCCATTCCCCGATATTGACTTTGGAAGAACGGTTAAAAATAGACTTGCCTACGGTCAGCACCGTATTTCGTCTATGTACGCCCCAGATGACATGGATGGAAATATTGCATTCCGGGCGCAGGCTGTAGATCATGAACCGGTTGCCCGGATGGATCAATTCCTCGTGGCGGAGGTCGATGCTGACCACATCCCCGTTCACGGTGGAGCAGCGTCTCAGTTGCTCCTTGAATTCCTCTTCATGCTCGAAATAGAGATTCGTGCGCTCTTTGACGTCGGGCAAATCCAGGATCTGGTCGATGGGCATTTTGGTGCAGCTGTCAATGAGACTCATCATCAAGCTGTAATTAGAGATCCGGAATACCCTGAAACGGCCCAATCCGGTACGGGCGTCCATGATAAAATTGAGCAGCGCCCAGTCTTTGGGGCGGAGTACGTCGTCCATATCGTATTGAGCGGAATCCGCTTTATCTACGGCGATCATCATGTCTTTGGAAATATACGGAAACTTCTGTTCCCCTCCGTAATACTCATATACAACCCGCGCCGCGGAGGGCGCGTCCGGATTAATGATATAATTCGGATGACTTTGGGATTGCAGTCGGATCAATTCACTTGAATGATGGTCAAACACAAGATGCGCAGCTTCCACATACGGCAAATTTGTGGTAATATCCCGCCCCGTAATATCAATCAGACCGTCCTGCATATCCTTTGGGTGAACAAAGAGGATATCGTCAATAATATTGAGGTCTTTTAATAAAACAGCGCAAACGAGCCCGTCGAAGTCGCTTCGGGTTACCAATCGGCATTTATTATTTGTCTCCATAAATAAACCCTCCACATATTTTTCTTTCCACCTTAAGGACATTATAACAAAATCAAAATCTGAACGCTAGTGTTGTTTAGATTAAATATGCGGAAAAATATGGCTGTAAAAAAAAACGGACGCTGAAATTCAGCGTCCGCCAGTCATTCTCCCTCTTTTAGCAGCCAAATAATTTCTTCGCCGTCCTCCGCCGATTCCAAAACGGGCAGCTGACCGCCGTCGCGCAGGACAAGAAAAGCCGCGTCCGCCTGAGCCTCTTCCGGGTTTAGATTGGCCAGAACACCGATCTCATCAATGGCCTCCCCGTTGGGAGCGGTCAATCCGGTAACGCCCAAATAACCGCCGGCGTCATATACATATTCCACGCTGCCGCAGCGCAGCGTCATTTGCGTTAAGGGGACGTCCGAGAACCAGGACACGCTGCTTCGGTCCGCGGACAGCCACACGGTCAGGATTTGTCCGTCAAAGAAGCGGATCTGCGCGGACGGACTTATGATTTCCGGTGAAAAATCCGGCACGCCGAGGGGGGGCGGATCGTCGTCAATGGTAGTCGTGGGCGCGACCCCGCCGATGCCGTCGGTCAGGCTGATGAAAGCGAACAATATAACCGCTGCCGCGGCCATAGGAACCCATGATTCCCAGCTAAGCGTGGAAGGTTCCGGAACGGTGATCTCCTCACCTATCCGGGCGCCGGTAGGATTGGCGCATTTGACAAAGCTCCCGTTTTTTTGCAAAACCAGGACTTTCTTTCCTTTGGTTTCAATGATTATTCCATTCATAAACAAGACTCCTTCTAAACGGATAAATCAAGATAAGACTGGACGTAAGGATAATCTCCGTTTAATAATAAAACCATCGCTATAATATATTTTCGTCCGTTCTCTATGGTTTTTCTGGGTACATCGATATTTTTTTCTATTTTAGAAATCGGCAGCCTTTTTTTTTCCATAACTTCGCCCACGAGATTCTCGTGATCCAATATGTAGCGCACCACCGTCAAATAGCGGCCGCGCGTCTCACCGTGCTTGGGGGCGGAAGACGCCAATTCGGAAAAAGAAATGCCGAACGCCTCCAATTCGGATTGAAAGTCGGCGATTTCCATAGCGCGGTTCTCCGAGACGGTTTGCGCCTGATGCTCCTCAAGGGCCTGGCGGTCCATATACATGGCCGCGTGGG
>JAISDM010000141.1 GCA_031264885.1 Peptococcaceae bacterium
CTTCGGGTCGAACTCTTTGATTTAATTGAATATACATCTTCATATCCTCCTGTTTTTTTATGTATACGGAATATTATGCGTGATTGGTTATGTTACCGCGGATTGATAACGCAAAAGAATTTTTTGCAGGATAAAGAACACAAAGTCCGCGGCCAGTGACAGCGCCCCAATACTCAGGCTGCCGATGAGCGTAACCACATGATCCTGCCGCGACAGTCCCATGACCACAAATTCACCCAGCCCTCCCGCGCCGATGTACGCAGCCAGCGTCGCGCTGGCAATAATATCTATGGTGCAGGTTCGGATGCCCGTAAATATAATCGGCATTGCCAGCGGGATTTCCACCTTCAGCAATATCTCCCCCGCGCTCAGCCCCATCCCGGCGGCACTCTCCAACACATTCACATCGACCTCCTTAAATCCGGTATAGGCACTGATGAGGATGGTCGGCAGCGCGTGCAGCGTCAGCGCGATAAACGCCGGCCAGAAACCGGTTCCCAAAATCGGAAGGAAGACCAAGAGCAGCGCAAGACTCGGAATCATTTTTAACGCGCTGAAGATATTGATGACGATCGTTGAAAAAATCGGTTTCTTCGCGTTCAAAACACCCAACGGCGCGCCAATCAGGAAACTCGTCAGCAGCACCGCGAAAAAAATGATCATATGCGCTCGGACAGCCGTCTGAAACATACCCGGATGCCCGTTCAGATATACAGCCATTTCTCGGAACAAATCAGACATAGTATTCGATTTCCCCCTTCCTCAGCGCGGAAATGTTTTGAAGATCATCCCAGCGAATTTGTTCGTCAGGTTGAGCGTCTTTGCGCTTTACCGCGACAGCAGACGCGCCGGTTTCGAGGAACAGTCTCAAAACAACTTCCATCGACGTTCCTTCTTCAACAACCGGCGCATCCGAACCGGCTGTTGGGGTTACCGGTCGCGAAATCGCGCCTGCGGTCAGCACCCGCAGTTTTTCCAAAATGTTTTCGGATGAGGCAAAGCGGGTCACATAGTCGTTCGCGGGGTGAAACAGAATGTTATAGGGCGTATCGTACTGCTGAATCTGCCCGTCATGCATGATGATAACGCGTTCTCCCAGCTTAAACGCCTCATTTAAGTCATGTGTGACAAACAGGATGGTTTTTTCGAGCTTTTTCTGCAATTCCAGCAATTCATTCTGCAAGGACTGACGCGTCACAAGATCAATGGCGCCAAACGGTTCGTCCATCAGCATTACGGCCGGCTCCGCCGCCATCGCGCGGGCCAGACCGACCCGTTGCTGCTGCCCGCCTGACAATTGCGCGGGATAGCGGTTCTTATATATCCAAGATTCCAAATGAACCAATTCCAGCAAATATTCGACCCGCTCTTCGATTCGTTTTTTCTCCCATTTTAAGCTCTTGGGAACCACCGCAATATTTTCGGCGACCGTCATATGCGGAAACAAACCTACCTGTTGAATCACATAGCCGACTTTTTTCCGGTAATTCTCCACTTTCAGATCCGTGACATCGCGTCCTTCAAAGTGAATGCTGCCGGAAGTCGGCTCATAGAGTCGGTTGATCGTTTTCAGAAGCGTGGTTTTTCCAGAGCCGGACGTCCCGACAATGGTGACAAAACAACCCCTGGGAATGTTCATACTGACATTATTGATTGCAAACTGACTGGAATTGGAAAACTTTTTGAACAACTTTTTCACTTCAATAATATCTTCAGACATACGTATCCTCCTCACGAACAAACGCATAATCCAAAACAGAACATAGGAATCATATGTAATTACATGTTTAACATATATTTTAAATGAATCATACTTATTTTATATGTTTAATATGCACTTGTCAAGACTGAGAATCGCTTTACTGCGATTCGCTTTTGAAAATTGATTCAGAGAATCCTGAGCGCCGCGTCGTAATCCTCAGGCGTATTGACGTTCTTGAGCATATGTTTCCCCCACCCGGCGCCGAAATCCTCCGGTTTCATCCACCGTGTCCGCGCGTGTTTCAGCAGATGTCTCATGGAATACTTGCCCTGATGTATCAAACTCTCGGCAAGGGGCAATACGGACTTTGCGTAGTAGGCGAACAGCGGCTCCGGGCGGCCTTCGGCGTCGAGGGTCACACATATGTCCGATTCATATCCCGCTTCGACGATGATTTTTGCCGTCTGGGGATCCGCGAAGGGCATGTCCGCCGCGCAGAGGAATACGCCGCGCCGGTTCGTTTGGGAGAGCGCCGCGTGCAGGCCCGCCATCGGGCCGCAGCCCGGGAATATGTCCGCGATATGGGGCAGAGAGATCATCGGATACTGATCTGTCCGTGACGCGCTGAGGATCACCGTATCAAAGACGGCCGCGAAACGCGCCGCGATACGCGTGATTCCGGGTACGCCGCAATAATCCAGCATCAGCTTATCGCAGCCCATCCTGCTGCTGTTCCCGCCCGCGAGGATCACCGCGTCGCACAGATCGTTCGCGCCTTGTGCCGGCGTTTTCATACCATTCTCCATTCTCGCCGCCCCCTTCGGAGCAGCCGCTCGGGCCACCGTTCGGGGACGCCATTCGGAGCAGCCGCTCGGTGCCGCCGTTCGAATCCATCGTTCGGATCGGCCATTCTCGCCGCGCCGCCCCGTTCGGGGCCGCCCTTCGGATCCGCCCTTCGGAGCGTCCCGCTATGCCTTCGCGACCTCACACAGCCCCTCCCGGAACGGAACGAAGCCGGAGATCGGGTCAAAATCCCGGGTAATCAGTTCATTGGCGTCGGCCTGGGGCCAGCCGTGAAGAATATCGATCATGCCAGGCTTGACGGTCTCGCTCGTCCTGAGCTTCAGCGTGATCCCCACCTCGTTCACAGGCGCGGTGACCCGCACCGTATCCCCGTCCCTCAGCCCGCGCGGCAAAGCGTCGGATGGATTGAGCTTGACCACAGGCTCCGGCAAAAAACGCCTGAGCCAGGGCAGTTCGCGTTCTTTCGCGTTGGAATAAAACGGCGTGCGGGATCCGCTGCACATCACAAGGGGGAATTTTTTCGCCGTTTCCGGCGTGGAAAGCGGACTGTACACCGGTTCCCGGTAGCGCGGAAGCGGGTCCAGCCCGTTTTCCCGCAATACCTCCGAAGCAAACTCCACCTTGCCGCTTGGCGTGTCAAAGCCGGGTTGGCCGTCCCGCCGCAGAAGGCCGAGTTCCCATTTTTTGAATTTCGGGCCGCCGCGAAGGGGTATGATCACCCCGCCGGGAACCGCCGCTTTCAGCTCCTCCAGCGTGATCTCCCTGGAACCGCCCAGCGTGCGCAGCACCTCTCTTATGCACGCTTCCTCGGCGCCCTCTCCGCCGCCGAAGAAGTCCTCCGGATACCCGAGAGCGACGCCGATGTCACAGCAAATCCGGTAGTCGCTCCGCGCTTCCCCCCGGGGCGGAATCACCGGTTCCCGCAAGAAGACCTTGCGCCCGGCGAATGTCAGCGGCGCGCTTCGCTCATAGCTCATGGCGGCGGGCAGCAGCATATCCACATAATCGTGCGTCCACGGATTGTCCCGGAAGTCCGCGGCGGCGACAAAATCCATATTCTTGAACGCCTCCTGATATTCGTGGGTCTGCCCCCACATCATCGTGTTGCCGCCGAGCATCAGGCACGCCCGGATCGCGCCTGTCCGGACATACTCGGGCAATGAGTTGATCTGAATATTTCCGTCAATATCCACCACGTCCCACATCTTGTGATAAGGCGTGTCCACGCGCTTCCCGCGAATCGCGGGATACCGGTCAAGCCGCGCGAACTGGAACGAGGCGCCGGAAAGATCCACGTCCAGCATATCGGTGGGAAAAACATGTCCCCCTTCCACGTCCAGACTGCCTGTCAGCGGCACGAGGAGCAGCATCGCCCTGTAATTATCCGTACCGTTCGTATGGTGAGGCATCGCGGAGGACGACTTGACCGTAATGGGTTTGTCGCGCTCCGTGAGCAGCCTGGCCGCTCTTTCAAGGACCTCCGGCCGCACGTCACAAATATACGCCGTTTTTTCCAATGAATATTCGGCGGCAAGCGCCGCGTATTCGTCAAAGCCATGCGCCCATTTTTCAATGAATTCTTTGTCATAATTCCCGCTCTGAATGATCCGGTCGGCAAAAAACAGCGCAAGGGCGCCGTCCGTTCCCGGGCGGAGCTGAATATGCACGTCGGCAAAGTTCTCCACCGTGCTTGTCACACGCGGGTCAACCACAATATATTTGACCGCGCCGGATTCCTTAGTCGTTTTCAGCTTGTCGTAACTCCAGGCGGCGCTGTTTCCCGGGTTATTGCCCCAGATAATACAAACGCTTGTGTCGTTGACGTCAGGCGCCGCGCCCATCCCGCCCGCGGCGGCCGCCCTGGAATGTATGCCGTAAATGAGCTTTGAGGCGATGGTGGTGGCCGTGGAGCAGGTGCTGGATTCCGTGCCGAAATTCGGGCTGCCGAATGTATACGCGAGCCGCTGCATCACGGCCCGGGGCTCTTTCGGGTCGCCGGTCATAAACAGCACCTTTTCCGCGCCGTATTTCTCTTTGATCCCGTTGAACCTTTCGGCGATCTCCGCGTAGGCTTCTTCCCAGGTAACGCGTTTCCACCGGCTGCGCTCGCCTTTCGGATTCACGCGCCGCAGGGGATAAAGAACGCGGTCCTCGGCGTATATATCCTGAACGCTTGCCGCGCCCATAGGGCAAAGGGTTTCATTGCCGTATTGCTCCCGGCGCTCCAGGCGCACAATTTTGCCGTCTTGGACCAGCGCCTTGACGCCGCAGCGGGGAACGTGGTTGCACATGACGCAGTGACTGTATTTGTACTCACCGCCGGCCGCGGGCGGTTCCGGCTTATTCCGGCGCAGCAGGTCGCGTCCCAGATCCCGGGCGCGGATCAGCCCGTCGGTCAATTCGCGGAAATCGGGATCGCCGGGCTTGCGGGGCTTCCCTCCCACAGGCTCAAGCTCCCACAGTCCGCTTTCAACCTCCGGGATCGGCATCCCTTCCGGGATCACATAGTACATGCCCGTACCCTTCAGCCGCACCGCTCCGTAAAGCTTAATGTAATAATTGATCTCGCTTTCAGGATCGTCGAGATCACCGTAAATTCTGCACCGGCCAGGGCAGAGCGCGACACAGACCGGCTCCTCGCCCCGCGCCAGCCGATCCTGGCACAGCGTGCATTTCTCCGCTTTATAGCCGCCGCCGGACACTTCGGTCAGGAATCGCTGACTGTACTTGCAGGCCGTGACGCAAGCGCCGCAGCCGATACACTTTGCGTCATCCGTCAGAACCGGGCCCTCCGGCGATTTGACCGTGGCGCCGGTGGGGCATACCGCGTGACACGGCGCGTCGTCGCAATGATTGCACGAGGTGGACAAATACTTGACGCGCGCGTCTTCTCCCCGGCCCCATTCGACGGACCGCCCTTGATTGTAATCCACCCCGTCGCGGGTATGAAAATACTGCTTGCAGGTCACAACACAGGAGTAACAGTTCGTGCAGCGGTCGAGGTCGATCAACATTCCGAATTTGGCCATACCGGATCACCTACTATGTACGCTCTATTTTTTCTAATAATAATTATGACATATTAATTTAATATGTCAAGTATATATTGATGGAAGTGGGCGATTCGTGATTTGGCGCAGATACCCGGCGGAGGGGGGGGGTGGGGGCCGGGTTGGGGGGGCGGGTTTTTATTTAATGTGGATAATTGGGG
>JAISDM010000156.1 GCA_031264885.1 Peptococcaceae bacterium
TGAAAGTCCGGATCCCGCGACGCCCAGACGAGGCGCCGGACGTTCAGGCGGGGATGCCGCAGCCGCGCCTTCGCGGCAAGCGCCCCGTCCGGGGTCAGATCCCACACCAGGGCGCCGGGGGTCATCGCGGCCATTCCCTGCCCCAGAAAGGCCGCCCCCTCCGCGCCGTCCACAACCAGCAAGAGTTCCGCCTGCCTGTAATCCTCTATTCCGGGCCGGCGCGCCAGTTCAATCACTATTCCCAAGTCATAGATCAATTTGGCCCGCAGCAGCTCCAGCGCCGTCCAACGCGCGGAATGTCCGCATACGGTCAGCAATTTCGCGCGCGGGGCCAGTATCCCGGCCATCTCCGTCAAAACAGGGCCGCTTCCGGTCAGCAAAATCCGGCGGGGCGGCTCTTTTAGCAAGCAGCCTACGGCGGCGGCCAGGTTCCATATCCGTCCGTCGCTGATCCGTCCGCCCGCTCCCGCTTCGCTTTCCGCCGTCGCCGTATCCATGTTATCCACGTGCTTTGCCATATCCGCCCGCCAGGCTTCCAGCCCGCCCCCCGCCTTCAAAAGCGGTTCGGACAGCACTGCTTCCCGAACGCGGTGCCGGGCAAGCCCGCTCAAGGTCATCCGCCGCAGTCTGGCCGCTTCCAGGCGCGATCCTTCCGCTTCCGGCCAGGGACTCATCATCCACAGCGGACGCTCCCGCTCCTGATCCTCCGACACAGCCTCCGGCGCGGTTCCTGACACAACTGCCGATACATCCCCCAGCACAGGCAGCTCGGGCCCTTTGACCAAAGAGGTCATGGAAGCCAGCCCGACCAGCAAAGGCATGGGCCATCGCTCGCCGAGAGGCAGCTTTTTTTTTAATTCCGCCCAATCCGGCAAAAAAGAAACATAAGCTTTTTTCATACAAACAGCTTATGTTTCAAACTTCGTGTTTATCACATCCGCGATTCACGCTTTAAAATTTCGCGTCCGTCAGGGACGGGCGGCAGAATGCCGCCCCTACGGAATTGTGAACTACGCGATGGTCACGCCCAGATTGTCCTTTGCCCAGGCGCCGCACAGGTCGTGGAACTCCTGCCGCTTCACGCATCTAAAAATCGCCGCCTTCAAGGCGGCGGTGTTTCTGAGTCCCTTCAGATACCAGGCCATGTGTTTGCGCATCTCTGTCGCCGCCTGGTATTCTGTTTTATACGTCATCATTAAGTCCAAATGTTCCAAGCCGCCTCGGATCTTCTCCGCGGGGGAGGGCGCCGGATCCGCCGGATCCCCCCGCAGATATTGAACCGTCCGCTTCAGCAGCCAGGGATTCCCCAGGGCGCCGCGACCGATCATGACCCCGTCGCAGCCGGTTTGACTCAGCATACGCCCGGCGTCCTCCGGAGTCCAGACGTCGCCGTTTCCGACGACCGGAACGCCCACCGCCTCCTTGACCCTTCGAATGATGTCCCAATCGGCCTTCCCGGAATAATACTGATCCCGCGTCCGGCCGTGAACGGCGATCAGGCACGCGCCCGCTTCCTCCATACGCTGGGCGAAGGGAACCGCCACAATCCGGCCGGCGCTCAGCCCCGCGCGGATCTTCACCGTGACCGGAAGCCCGGACGCCCGAATCATCGCCGCCACAATCTCCCGCGCCAGCTCCGGGGATTCCATGAGGGCGGCGCCTTCACGGTTCCTGACCACCTTCGGCACGGGGCAGCCCATGTTCACATCCAGAATCCGCGCCCCGGCTTCCGCCGCGATGCGCGCCGCTTCCGCCATCACATCCGGCTCCCGTCCAAAAAGCTGAACCGCGACGGGCTGTTCCTCTCCTGTCAAATCCAAAAACGCCCGGGTCTTCGCGTTCCCGTAAATCAACGCCTTGGCGCTGATCATCTCCGTGTACAGCCGCGCGCATCCCTGCCGCCTGGCAATGATCCGGAACGCCTTGTCCGTAACCCCCGCCATGGGCGCCAAAATCACAGGCTGATCCAATAGAATCACCTCTGGAATCACCTCTCGGGTTTGTTCTTTTGATGAATAATGCGCAAGCCTTCCATGGTCAGGTTCTGATCGATGTAATGAATGTTCCTGCACTCCGGCGCGATCAGAGAAGCGATCCCCCCCGTGGCCACCACCTTGGGTTCGTCAAAACCTCCCAGTTCCTGGACGATCCTTTGGATGATGCCTTCCACCTGCCCGATGTATCCAAAAATCAATCCCGATTGCATGCTGACCACGGTATTGCGCCCGATGACCTGTCTGGGCTTGATCAGCTCAATCCGCGGCAGTCTGGCGGTTCTCTGGAACAGGGATTCCGAAGCGATGCCCAGACCCGCGGTAATGGCGCCCCCCAAATATTCTCCCCGGGCGCTGACCACGCAAAAAGTGGTGGCGGTTCCGAAATCCACAATAATCAGGGGCCCGCCGTATTTCTCGTAACCCGCCACCGCGTTGACAATCCGGTCGGCGCCCACCTCCTTAGGATTCTCATACATCAGCGGCATGCCTGTTTTGATTCCGGGCCCGACCACCAAGGGCTCCACGTGAAAATACACATGGGCCACCTGCTCCAAAGTAGGCATCAGCGGCGGCACCACACAAGAAATAATAATGTCGCTCACCTGCGAAGTCTCCCAGTGATGACGCGCGAACAGGTTTAAAATGGTAATCCCGTATTCATCCGCCGTCATGCTGCGGCTTGTCGACAAACGCCAGGAAGCCGCCAGTTCGTCGCCTTCATAGGTTCCCAGCACAATATTTGTATTCCCCACATCTACGGCAAGCAGCATTGCCTCACCTCCGCGATACGTATTAGGACTCGTTAAACAATAATCTGCGATTTTTCACTTGCCCTTTCGCCGCCGGACTGCGTTGTCGTCAGTCGCCATACCACTGCGGGTATGCCTCCTTCCTCCGCCTTGTCCGACGA
>JAISDM010000210.1 GCA_031264885.1 Peptococcaceae bacterium
CGCAATTACATGACGTGGGGAAAATATCCATCAGCGATCAGATTCTGAATAAGCCGGGGAAGCTGACCCCGGAAGAATTTGACGAGATGAAAAAACATACGACATTTGGTGTGGCGATCATTGAAAAAATTGAGGCCAGCACATCGGAGAGCGATTTTCTAAAACACGCCAAAATTTTCGCGGGAACGCATCAGGAGAAGTGGGACGGTTCCGGCTACCCCGCCGGGCTTTCGGGCGAAGCCATCCCGTTGCAAGGTCGGCTCATGGCGATTGCTGATGTGTATGACGCCCTGGTGTCCGAACGGCCTTATAAAAAAGCGTTTTCCCATGAGGAAGCCGTCCGCATTATCCTGGAGAGCCGGGGAACCCATTTCGACCCGGTTTTGACCGATGTGTTTCAACAGGTAGCGGATCAGTTTCGGTATATCGACGCGGAAAGCGGAAGCTAATGTGGTTCTTTCGGATGTTGCCAGATGCAGGCAACTGATAAGAAAATACTGTGTTTCACGATTTGCCGTGGCATCCAATGAAGCGCCCGCCGCGTTAAGCGATCCGCCCCGCACGGCTCTTTCGTTTCAGGGCCTTGCATATATAAGCGAAGAATCCGAGTGGCTGAAAATACTGGTTCCACTGGGTTTTTGCGGTGTTCCACGATTAGCGAGCAGTGCATGGCTGTACAGCTTTCAGCCATGCCGCTCGCCGGGGAGTTCCCCGGACCCCATGATCGCCCCCGCGTTGCGTGGTCGGCTGCGCGGCCCTGCCGCTATTTTTGTTCAGTACCCGAAGTATCATTACCCGCGTTCCGTTTCACGTTCGCGTCCGGTGGCGGGGATGTTCAGCAGCCTGTCGACGTTCTCACGGGCGACGAGAAGCTCACACATCTCGGTCTTGGCTTCGCGGTATCCGGCGTAGGCTTTTCTTTTTTCCTCCAGCGCGGCGGCATAGTCCGCGCGCAGCATTGCGACGGACGGAATCTTTTTGCCCTTGCCATAGCCGAGATCGTCAAAGGCTTGCTTGGCCGCCTTGTGCAAAAGAATACTCTCCGCGTTTTCATCGTGGAACCTTTTTGAGTACCCGGCCCTGCGGTACGCCTCGTAGGTTTTCCGCGTCTTTGAATAGTTTATGATGTGCTTTTGCAACTCCGCGTTGGCCTTCATGTCAGACTCCAGCCCCTTGATCCGTGAGGATAAATCATTGAACCGGGCTGTGGCCGCCGCCGTTTTTTCCCTCAACTCACCGTAGCTGTCCATGCCATGCTCCTGAAGATAGATGAGGGTATGAGCCATCTGTTTGAGATTGAATACCTTCGCCCAGCGTCCATAGCCGGGACCCTTGCCCTGCTGAAGCTTCGATTGGATATCGATGAGCAGGCCGGGCCGGTGGTGTGGTTCCGTTACGGCGGACACCTTACCGCCAGAGGAAAGAACGCGGCGCTCTCTGATGCGCTCCCGCACCGCCGCCTCGGTGTGATCCCCTTTGAGGGTATCCATCCGCGCCGGTTGTTTCCATCCCGGCAGAAGAAAAGTGATGTGTTTCCGCTTCGCGTCAACGGTGTAACCGGCATCCCGCATAAGGGAAAGGAAATCGCCAAAGGACTCCGGCCGCCTGCCGAGCGCGGCGTCGATGGCGGCGCGAAGATTGTCCTGATGGGACGGGGGCCTGCCGCCGCCATACATGTGGCGGGAGTAATCCCTGCCGGGGCTGGGCTTTGGATTTTCAATGACGGACAGCCCGTTCTCCACGCAGAGGGTATCGCTCAGGCGCCGCAGGGCGAACGCCGAGAAATAGAAATTTCTGAACTTTGGTAAATTCGGATTCTCGGTATCGCTTTCGCTTCGTTGCCATAGGTTCCCCTACAGGTTGTACGGAATGATTGATAACCGACAAGCCCACAACCATAGCTTGCCTTTTCCGTACCAGAGGTTTCAGGCAATTTTTCTCCATCGGCACATAACAGAAACTGGAAGCTCGCGTTTAGTAAACCCAACTTATACCTTATATCCGATTAACATTGCGGTTCAGTCGCACCCGATTGCCTTTAGGTGACTTACCGCTTCCCAGCCGTACTATGGTCCCGTGTCAGCTTTCGCCTTTCGGTTAGGCTGGTTGTTTCCCGCGTTATCTTACGGGGCAGTACCTTATACTGCTTTTCTCATTGCCCTATCCGGGCGTACGTTGTGGATATGCGCGCGGTCGGTATGGGTGCAGACGATGAAAGCGTGGCGCCCTTTGGTAAACCTCGCGGCGAGCTCGTACCCGATGCGGTTCGCTTCCTCCGGCGTGATCTCTCCAGGCTTGAAGCTCTGCCGGATATGGTAGGCGATGACGTCCCGCTGTTTCTGGTCCCTCCCCGTGAGGGAAAGATACCGCGCCTTGCTCAGAAGGAACTCCGCGTCGGCGGTTTCAGGCGCGCACTCGTATGCCGAGATGAGCTCGCCGCCCTCTGTTTTCAGCGGGTTCTCCATGTAGGACGAGATGTCCCGGAGCGCCTTTGCCACGCTCCGGCCCCTGCCGGCATGCAGCGCCATGATGTGCGTCGTAGCCATAGGCAATACCTCCAGAACGAAAGATGGGAACGAAAAACGGCCCTCCCGCGTCATGAGAGGGCCGCTGTCCGTAATATGGTTATCCGAGTATGAACTCTTTGAGCGAGAAGCGCAGCGCGTTCAGCCAGCCGACCAGCCGGGCGAACAGCGCCGGCAGCCCGTATGGGCTGACCAGAAACGCGATGATAAGGAACGCGATCCCGCCATCCGGGTGGCTCGTAAGCAAGAGGACGACCCCGCCGATACACGCGGCCACGGCCAGGAAGCAGCAAACGAACCCGGCGACGAGCAAGAGGAACGAGCACACCGCCACGGTGAGGGCCAGCAGGCACATGGTGGGCGCGGCCAGCATCTTCAAAACAATTCGCATCACATCACACCTCCTCCAACGGTTGTTGTGACGGTAGCGTGCTTGCGGAGATAATACAACACTTTTCTGTGCTTTTCTTCACTTTATTTTTGCCAGCCCCGCCAGAATCTTGTTTGCGGCGCCCCACAAAGAATCGTACTGCCGCCGCAAGTCCTCCACATCCTCCGCATAGATGCTGCGGGTCTCGTTGGCCCGTTTCGTTATTTGATTTATGTTGTCCGTCGCGTTTTTGAGCAGGCGCACCATTTGGCGCACGTCGGACAGGTCGATGTTGACGTGGTACCCGTCGATCAGCATTTTGCGCGCGAACGCGCCCATGCCGGTGACGCCCGCCGCCGCCATGCGCTCACGGATCAGGGCGGCCTCCTCTTCATCGGCCAGGAAGTGGAAATGTACCGTCCGCCTATGGCCGGTTTTCTTCGCGCTCATAATCCGGGATCCTCCTTGCCGTGCCCGTCCTTCTGTTTGCGCGGAGCGGGCGGCGCTTTCCGGGCCTCGCGTATCTGTTCCAGCACGGACGGTTTCTCACTGAACAGGTCCTTCGTGAACCGCGGCCCCGCAAGCCGTGACGCAACCAAAAACGCCTGCTCGTAGGATGCGTATTGCTTCCAGACCCGGCTCAACAACACCGCGTCTTCAATGCCGGGACGGGCAAGCTCGTACCGGCCGGCGGTAAGCAAACCGTCGTTCGCGATCCGCATATATTGGCCGTCCTCGCCGCCGATATAGTACAGCGCGCCGTCCCGGTGCCGGCGGTAACGTTTATCCTCACGCCAATTGCCGGGGATACCGTCCGTCAGGTTTTTCCATGCCG
>JAISDM010000119.1 GCA_031264885.1 Peptococcaceae bacterium
CGGCTCAATTTGCTGCAAAAGCCAAACTCGCTCCGCTCAAACAGTGGCTTTTGCGGACGCAAATTTCGCCTAGAAATTCTAAAACGCTCCGCCTAATCGGGCCATATCTCCTCCTTCACGGGGACATTGCAACACCCGATATCAGGAGAGGAGGGATCCCTGTGCCGGTGAACGTATCGTCGGAAGAGATTATGCAGACCATCAGGATGACGCAGTTTCAGAACTTGGATGTCCGAACCATTACGATGGGGATCAGTCTGCGGGACTGCGCCCATTCCAGTATGGCCAGGGCCGCCGGGAATATCTATGATAAGATTACGCGCAAGGCTGAGCGTCTGGCGCCGGTGGGGGAGGCGATCTCGAGGGAATACGGGATTCCCATCATTCATAAGCGGATCGCTGTGACGCCTATGGCGCTGGTGGGGGAATCCTGCCGGGACGGCTCTTATGAGGATTTGGCTCTGGCTATGGAGAAGGCGGCTGTGGCGGTGGGCGTGAATTTTATCGGGGGATTCTCCGCGCTGGTTCACAAGGGGTTTACGGCGGGGGACGAGCGGCTGATTGAGGCGATTCCCGCCGCTTTGTCTCAGACCGGGCGGGTGTGCGCTTCGGTCAATGTGGGAACCACGAAGGCGGGGATCAATATGGACGCGGTTTGGCGCATGGGGAACGTCATTAAGGAGACGGCTGAGCGAACCCGGGATCAGAACGCCATAGGCTGCGCGAAGCTGGTGGTGTTCTGCAACGCGCCGGAGGATAATCCGTTTATGGCGGGGGCGTTTCATGGGATCGGGGAGCCGGAGACGGTGATTAATATAGGCGTGTCCGGGCCGGGGGTGGTGCTGGACGCCATCCGAAAGCATCCCGGCGCGGATTTGGGGGAGCTGTCTTCTGTGATTAAGCGCACGGCCTTTAAGATCACGCGCATGGGGGAGCTGGTGGGCAGGCTGGCGGCGGAGCGGCTCCAGACCTCTTTTGGGATTCTGGATCTGTCTTTGGCGCCGACGCCTGCCATCGGGGACAGTGTTTCGGATATTTTGGAGGCCATGGGTCTGGAGCGCACCGGCGGTCATGGAACCACCGCCGCGCTGGCGCTGCTGAATGACGCGGTCAAGAAGGGGGGCGCCATGGCGTCGTCTCATGTGGGCGGGCTGTCCGGGGCTTTTATCCCGGTGAGCGAGGACGCGGGGATGGCGCGCGCTGTGGAAGTGGGGGCGCTTTCTGTGGATAAGCTGGAGAGCATGACTTGTGTATGCTCTGTGGGGATGGATATGTTTGCTGTGCCCGGGGATACGCCGCCGGAGATCATCGCGGCTATGATCGCCGATGAGGCGGCCATTGGGATGGTCAACAAGAAGACGACGGCGGTGCGGGTGATTCCGGTTCCGGGGAAGAAGGCGGGGGACCGGGTGGAATTCGGGGGCTTGCTGGGGGCGGCGCCTGTTATGGGGGTGCATGCCTGGGACGCTTCTGTGTTTGTGCGGCGGGGCGGGCGGATTCCGGCGCCCATCCACGCGCTGAACAACTAAATGCAGTTTAGCTAAGTCCCCGGTGAAGGAGGAGCTATGACCCTTACGGCTCCGCGTTTTGAATTTCTACGGCTCAATTTGCTGCAAAAGTCAAACTCGCTCCGCTCAGACAGTGACTTTTGCGGACGCGAATTTCGCCTAGAAATTCTAAAACGCTCCGCCTAATCGGGTCATATCTCCTCCTTCACCGGGATGTTGCGGTAAACTGTGAATCGCGGTTTAAACATTGAAGGCGGCAAGGAGGATGATCGTGAGGATCAAGGGGCGTTTTATTCTGACGGCGGCTGTTGTGTTCGCGGCGGATCAGGCGGTGAAGCGGTGGCTGTTCGCGCGGATGGCTTTGGGTGAGACTGTGCCGGTCATCCGCGATTTTTTCCATTTGACGTTGATTCAGAATTCCGGTATGGCTTTCGGCTTAATGCAAAACCGCGGGTGGATATACCTGGTGAGTTCGCTGGCGGTCATTTGTGTTTTGGGCTACATGGCTTTCGGCAAAACAAAACTGTCCAAATGGCAGATATTCGCGATCAGTTTGGTGGCGGGCGGCGCCGCGGGGAATCTGGCGGACCGGCTGGCCTATGGCGCGGTGATCGATTTTTTGGATTTCAGGGGGATATGGCCGTTTATCTTTAACGGGGCGGATATGGCGATTGTGGCGGGCAGCTTTTTATTTGCCATTTGTTATGTTCGGGATGAGTTCCGGAACGGGGCGGCGGAGGATGGGGACGGTCATGAGTGAGTATGTCTTTGTGGTTCCGGAGGGGGAGCGGGGCCGCCGGATCGATTTGTTTGTGGCGGATCAAATGGGGGACGCGCTGAGCCGCTCCAGGATTCAGGCGCTGCTGAGGCAAGGGCTGATCTTGGTCAATGGTGAGCCGGTGAAAGCCGGGTACAAGGTCGTTCCGGGGGACCGGGCGGTTTGCCGGACGCTTCCCGCGGTGGCATTGGCCGCGGAGGCGGAGGCGCTGCCCTTGGATATCCTGTATGAGGATCAGGACTTAATCGTGGTCAACAAGGCGAGGGGCATGACGGTGCATCCGGCGCCCGGGGCTGAATCGGGCACTCTGGTGAACGCGCTGCTGTATCACTGCGGCGATCTGTCGGGGATCAACGGGACGCTGAGGCCGGGGATCGTTCACCGCATCGATAAGGATACCACGGGGCTTTTGGCGGCGGCCAAGAACGACCGGACGCACCGCGCTTTGGCTGAGCAAATCAAGGCCCGCCAGGTTTCCAGGGAATACGTCGCCTTGCTCCACGGCGCGCTTAGGGAATCGGAGGGCGTTGTGGACGCGCCTGTGGGCCGGGACGCGCGGGACCGGAAAAAGATGGCGGTGACCGCCGCCGGAAAAGGGGCGGTGACCCGGTATTGGGTTCTGGAGCGGGGTGTGTCTTATACCTTGGTTCGTTGTCTGCTTGAGACGGGAAGGACGCATCAAATCCGGGTACACATGGCGTATATCCGCCATCCGGTGGTGGGCGATCCCAAGTACGGGCCCTCCGGGAATGCGTTCGGTGTGAGGGCGCAGATGCTTCACGCATGGAAATTGAGGTTCATTCATCCCGGGACTGGGGAAGAACTGCGGTTTTGTGTTCCGCCGCCGGAGGATATGCGGCGGGTGCTGGATCAGGCGGGGATGAGATGGAAGGAAGGTGGGACGGATGAAGATCAAATCGATTGTGATGGATAAGCACGCGGTACGGCGGGCTTTGACCCGGATCGCCCATGAGATTACGGAGAAAAACAAGGGGATAGAGGATGTGATTTTGGTGGGGATCCGCAGCAGGGGTGTGCCGCTGGCGGAGCGTCTGTCGGCTTTGATTCAGGAGATCGAGCGGGAGGAGCCGCGGACGGGGAAGCTGGACATCAGTCTGTACCGGGATGATTTGTCGGAAAAATGGGATTATCCGGTTTTGCGGGGGACGGATATTCAGGTGTCGGTCAAGGGCAAAAAAATCATTTTGGTGGATGATGTGCTGTTTACGGGGCGCACCATTCGGGCGGCGATGGACGCGATTATGGATTTGGGGCGGCCTCAGAGCGTGCAATTGGCTGTATTGATCGACCGGGGCCACCGGGAGCTGCCGATCCGGGCGGATTATGTGGGGAAGAGTGTTCCGACCAGTCTCCAGGAAAGCATTCAGGTTCACCTCTTGGAGACGGATTATGAGGATCAGGTCGTGATTATGGAGAATAACCCGGATTTCGCCTAGAAATTCTAAAACGCTCCGCCTAATCGGGCCATATCTCCTCCTTCACCGGTGGCGTCGCGGCAATCCGGGTTCTGCGAATCGCGGATAATGACAAAAAATTGCGTCAGTAACCGGAATCGGGAGATTGATAAGTGAAAGTAATTAATTTTATCATTTGTATCTATTTCTAAAAATCAGAATTTATATTATAATGTCGATGTAATGGAAAATTTGAATTTTGAAAAGGAGGTAAGAACAACATGGATTTGCAACAAACCAAGGACACCTTTATGGAAGTTGTCGGAGCAAGGCGCAGTGTCCGTCATTACATCCCCGACAAGGTTTCGGAAGAAGACTTGCGGATGATCATGGAAAGCGCCCGGCAGGCGCCTTCGGGTGAAAACGCCCAGCCTTGGCGTTTTATCATCGTGAAGGCCACGGAGAACAAGGAATTCCTGTCAAAAGTATCCAAGATGGGCAGCGGCCGCCGTTTCACGGGTGAGTACCTCAGCAAGCAGATGCAGGCGCGTATGGTCGAGCAGGACCGGCTCCGTTACGCCGATAAGGCAGCCCAGGAAGAGGATGAAGCGAAGCAGCAGGCGGCTTACAAGAAGCTGACGTCCGGCGAGGTGTCCGCTTTCGTGAAGGACCCGGATGTGGTGGTGATCGTCATTGGGAAGAAAGAGGTTTGGGACTTGCCCTTCGATACCTCCGCGGCCATTGAGAACATGCTGCTGACTGTGACGGCTTTGAATCTGGGCGCGTGTTGGGTCATCGCCCCCTGCATCGACGTCCGGGACGAACTGAAATTGAAAGAATATTTCAAAATTCCGGAAGAGTATAAGGCGATCAGCATTATTTCCATCGGAGCGACCTCCCGTATGCCCCGCCCGAGGCCCCGTCTGCCTTTGGAGGAGATTGTGTTCACCGAGAAATTCGGAGACGCTTATTACAAACAGTCATAAGAATCCGTAAATTATAAAGGAGGTGCGCAGGATGAGCCTGTTGACAGATTTTAAGGATACGTTGATCTTCGAGCTGCAAAAAGAGTTTTGGAACGAACGCGGGAAGGGCGCCCGGTATCGCCTGACCATGACCGGTGTGGAATGTATGAAGAAGGCGCTGAAGGATCCTACGGACGTAGGCGAAATTGTTGAAGTATTCAAAAAAGAGGGTTTTTGCAAGGATATGGAGATTTCCGAGGATAATTTTCAGGTAAAGATGCGTATTAAGGAATGTACGTTCCTGGATGTGCGCAACGGCTTTATGGATAAGGGCCAGCAGCCGCTGAGCTGTCCGCTGGCCAATTCCATTATGTACGCTATGGAGGTCAAGAGCGGCATGGCGCCGGAGCTGCTGCCCATTGAGAAGGATGGGAACGACTGTATTGTCGGGCTGGGGAAGATGGCGTCGTCTGAAGTATTAACGAGGTGAGCGGGATGAACAAGGTTAGGGAACTTTCCGATATTGTCAGTGAAATCCCCAACGGCGCGGAGATCGGCCTGGGCGGGTTTATCATCAACCGCTGCGGGATCGCTTTTGCCGCGGAATTGCTCCGGCAGCGCAAAAAGGACCTGGTGCTGTACAGCATGATGGGCACCATGGACGCGGATCTTTTGGTGGGCGCCGGCGCTGTGAAATCTTATTCCTACGGGGGCGGATCCCTGGACCGGTTCGGCAGGCTGGACCGGGTCAATGAGGCCATCGTCAAGAAGACCACCGAGATCAAGGAATACAGCGGATTGGCGCTGGCTTTGCGGTTTTTGGCGGGGACATTGGGCATTCCCTTTATTCCGACCAAAACCCTGATCGGGACGGATCTGCTGGAGGAATTGATGAAGGACAAGGATTGCGTGCAGATGGGGACTTCTCCCTTCGACGGGGATCAATACCTGTTTGTGAGCAAGCTGCAGCCGGAATATTCCGTGATTCACGCCCAGATGGCGGACGAAAAAGGGAACATCGTCATCGAAGGGCCGACCTGGGATCTGGAAACGGCGAAAGCGGGCAAGAAGCTCATTGTGACGGTGGAACAGCTGGTCAGCAATGAGTACATCAAGCGCAATCCGGAGAAGGTCACCATTCCCAGCGTGTATACATACGCTGTGGCGGTGGTCCCGGCGGGAGCGTATCCCGGAGCGACCCATAAGGTGTACGACTATGACGATCAGGCGCTGAGACAGTACGCCAAGGTCAATCAGAGCCAGGAAACCTTCGACGCTTATGTCAAAGAATATATTTACGGGACCAAGAATCACGCCGAGTTCATTGAGAAGGTAGGCGGCGCGGGGGTATTGAACACCATCCGAGCGGATCTTGCTTATGGGTATGTGAAAGGAAAGGTGGTGCTTTCATGACGACCCCGCAGTATACATCGAATGAACTCATGGCTGTGACCGCGGCCAAGCGGCTGGAGAACGGGCAAAACATCGTGGTGGGCCTCGGATTGCCTCAGGTGGCGGCGCTGTTGGCCAAAAGCAGCCACGCGCCTGATTTGAACATCATCTATGAGGTGGGCGTGATCAATCCGGATCCCCTGGATTCCGATCCCGGGGTAGGGATCGCGGACCCCCGCCTGTGGTACCGGAACGACGCGTTTACCGGATACATCGGCGCTATGGGCGAGATTCTGCAAAAGGGCCTGGTGGACGTGGGCTTCCTGGGCGCTCTCCAGATCGACCGTTACGGCAATCTGAATTCCTCCCTCATCAAGGGCAAGGACGGGAGCGCACGGCATTTTACCGGGAGCGGCGGCGCCGCCGATATGGCCGCCTTGTCCAAGCGTGTTTTTATCATCATGAAGCATGAGAAGCGCAAGATCATCGAGAGTCTGGACTATCTGACCTCGGTGGGCTGCTATAAGGGCAAGAACACCCGGGTGGAGAAGGGCCTCCAGAAGACCGCCGGCGTGACGGTGTTCACGAATTTGTGTGTGCTGGAGACCGGCGCCGAATCGGGCGAGCTGGAGGTCAAATCGCTGCATCCCGGCGTGACTCTGGACACCTTGAAGGAAAACACCGGTTTCGACATCATCATTCCGAAGGATGTTCCGGCGACGGCGGAACCCGGCGCGGAGGATCTGGAGATCCTGCGCAAAACGATTGATCCGAACAAGATGTATATCAAATGATGGCTCCGGCGGCGGACTGGGTCCGGCGGCGGCGCGGCTCCTGACGCCGACAGATCCGCGGGCGGCGGGCTTTGGGGCGAAGGAGTCGGTTCTATGGAATTGCATCAGCTTGAATATGTCCGGACTGTGGCGCGGCATCAGAATTTTACCCGAGCCGCGGAAGAGATCAGCGTATCGCAGTCGTCGCTGTCTCAGCAGATCAATAAACTGGAAAACGAGCTGGGCGTCCGGCTCTTTGACCGAACGACGCGCAAAGTGAAGCTGACGCCGGCGGGGGTGGATTTTGTCCGGCACGCCAATAATATTTTCCAGGAAATAGAGGACGCGAAACGCACCATTCAGGAATATCTGTCGATAGAACGAGGGCATATCACCCTCGGCGCGTTTCCGGTGATCGGGCATTTCCAGCTGACCACGCTGATCGCCGACTTTCAGAAGACATTCCCTGGCGTGAAGCTGTCCTTTCAGGAGGCGGAATGCGAGGAGCTGGCCGTCATGCTTGCCGCGTCCAAGATTGACCTGGCGTTTCTCAGTGAGATCGCGGCGCCCATGGTGGAATTCTATAATCTGCTGATGGACGAGATCGTGGTGGTGGTCAACAGCTTTCATCCGCTGGCCGTCCAGCAGAGTGTGACTCTGGCTGAGCTCAGGGACGAAAGCTTCATCATCCCCGCGCCCACCGCCGGGATTTACAAAAACTTCCTGGAAGCCTGCAATGAAAACGGGTTCAACCCCAAGATTATTTATCATTGCAGTCAGATCGAAACCAATGTGGGGCTGGTGCAGGAGAACATCGGCGTGGGGGTTCTGTCCTCCCAGGTGGCCGGGCATTACCGGGATAAGATATCCATTCTGCGCATTGTCCCGCCGGTGATCCGGAAGATTTCCCTGGCTGTACAAAAAAGTCCCAGCCACTCTCCCGCGGTGAATGTGTTTATCAAATTCGCGCTGCAATGGGTGGCGTCCCGGTAGTGGTGAGCAGTGATTGAGTGATTAGAGTGATTGAGTGATTAGAGTGATTAGAGTTGAAGGAGGGATTTTACCGCATGAAGTATGAATATTCAAAAGGGTCTTTGGACAAGGGCGACGGGCTGTACTTCCAGAATATGACGGGAGCGGACGTCACGGAGCGCTTGAAGAAGAACGACATCATCATCATTCCCGTGGGCAGCACCGAGTATCACGGCAAGGGCCAGGTCTACGGGGAGGACGGGTTTTTGGTCTCGCGCATGGCGGAGATCGTGGCCCGGGAGACCGGATGTACGATTTCGCAGCCGATCTGGTTCGGCTCGCATCCGTACAATCAGCTGGGGATGCCGGGGACCATTGTGGTGCCGGAGAATACCTTTGTGGATTATCTCCGGGCCGTTATCGCCGGCTATTGGAACGCGGGATTCAGGAAACAGATTCTGCTCAACGGGCACGGACAGGAATACGTCATTCCCAACGCGATCCAGGAGTTCGGCAAGATCACACAGGTGCCCGCGGTGCTGGCCTTTGTGAACTGGCCCACGGTTATTGTGCCTTTCTTGAAGGACAAGGAGCATAATCCGGAGAGTACGTTCGATACGCCGTTCAGGCACGCGGACGAGGTGGAAGCCTCTTATGCCATCGCTCTGTTCCCGGAATTGAACAAGAAGCATCAGATGGAAGACACCAAGCGGGAGATCAAGGGCTTCCTGTCGGAGGGCCATGTGGACAAGGGCGGAGACATCTATCAGGCCCCGATTCCCGGCCACGCCCAGATGGGTCTGGGCGGACTGGAGGTTCATTTCTATCCGGAAGGCGTCATCGGCAAGCCCACCTTGGCGGAAGGTATCAAGGCCGAGCCCGGGCTGGACTTCCTGTTCGATTACATGATACGCCTGCACAATGAGATTTTGGAGAAGTTCCCGCCTGGCGTTCTGCCGGACGCGAAGGACGTGACCGAGCTGGATCAGGCCACGGTGGACGCGCTTCTGAAGGGGCCTTTCAACGGCGGCAGAAGCTTGTATTCGCACCGCTATCCTATTTGAGGGCGAATTCACAGGGGATCAATCATATGTCATTCCGGGCTTGACGGCCCGGGATCCAGGCGATCATAGGCTGGATTTATGGGAGGCTGCTTGCAGCCTCCTTATACAAATAAAGGAGGAAAATTCATATGCTGGTGGTTAACAAGGAGAAATGTAACGGGGACGCGGTTTGCACCATGCTTTGCCCTATGGAGGCGATTGCCATAGGCGAGGACGGCAAGGCGTTCATTGACACGGATCAATGTATGGAGTGCTTTGCCTGCCAGACGAGCTGCTCCCAGGAAGCGATCGAGGAGCAGTAACCGGTCCCGAGGGTGCGGGCCAGGCTGTCCGAAAACGCACCCCAAATATTGCCAACACACAATATATGGGGTTGTTTGGGTGAAATGACACGGTATATAGTGTGTTGACGATGCGATTTTTGCCGTTTCCGGACGGGGACGGGCGGCAAAATGCCGCCCCTACGGGAACCGGGGATGATGGGGTGCGTCTGTTTCCGGATTTGTGGTGGTGGAATGCCGCCCCTGCGGGGTACCGTGAACGGACGCGCCTGTAGGGGCGGCATTCTGCCGCTCCTGCGGGAACGGGATGAGGCATTTGTAGGGGCGGCATTCTGCCGCCCGTCCCGGGGGGGCGCGCCCGCAAAGGCCGTCATTCCGGGCTTGTCCCGGAATCCAGGTTCCTTGGTTTATCATTTTTGGGTTCCGGGACAAGCCCGGAATGACAGGGGGACAGGCCGTCCCGGATCAGCGGGCGGGAATACTTTTGCGATTTTTGCAATATTCGTTATCGCGGGAATACTTGATTTTTTCATGGTGTACGTGATATTATTATATATAAAAACAGTGAAAGAAAGGAGACAGAATACAAGAACGCTCAAAGAAAGAGGAGGAAGTGATCGAGGACAATGTCAAATTATCTGGTAGGGCTGTTGGGACTGCTGGCGCTGGTGGCTTTGCTGTTCATGGGGATGCGGATCGGCATCGCGATGGCGCTGGTGGGCTTTGTGGGCTGCTGGTACATGCGGGGTCTTTCGTCGGCGATCAGCTACATGGCCATCACGCCCTTCGCCACGACGAACAGCGAGTCGCTCAGCGTCATACCCCTGTTTACCTTGATGGGCGTGGCCTGTGCCTATGGAGGGATCAGCCAGGATCTGTACGCCGCCTGTTACAAGTTTGTCAGCCGGATGAAGGGCGGACTGGCCATCGCGACGGAGATAGCCTGTGCTTTTTTTGCCGCCATCTGCGGATCTTCCACGGCGACCACCGCCAGCATGGGCAAGATTTGTCTGCCTGAGATGGACAAATACAACTACAAGCGCACGCTGACCTGCGGCTCTATTTCCGCCGGCGGCACATTGGGGATTCTGATCCCGCCCAGCGTCGGCTTCATGCTGTACGGCGTCAACGCCGGCGTCGGCGTCGGCAAGATGTTCATGGCCGGCATCATTCCCGGTATCATTCTATGTATCTGTTATTCGCTGGTGGTGGTGGCCGTCTGCGCCATTGACCCTGAGGCCGGTCCCAGGGGACCCAAGTTCACCCCGAAAGAGAAGCTTCAGGCCGCCACGGGCGTTCTGCCCGTTTTGGTTCTGTTCGCTCTGGTTCTGGGCGGCATTCTGTTCGGATGGTGCAGCGCTTCCGAGGGCGCCGCGGTGGGCGCGTTCGGCGCCTTCGCCTTCATGGCCATCCGGCGCAAATTCACCTTCAAGAACGTGCTTGCCACGCTGAGGGAGACCATCGACACCACCGCCATGATCTTCATGATTATGATCGGCGCCAATATTCTGGGCAACTTTTTTTCCGCCACCGGTCTGCCTCAGGCGATGTCCAACTTCTGCGCCACCGCGGATGTCAACCGCTGGCTCATTTTGATTTCCTGCCTGGTGATCTACGCCATTCTCGGCTGCTTTGTGGATTCCCTGCCTCTCATCGTTCTTCTGACCCCGATTTTCCTGCCGGTGGTGGAGGTTCTGGGCTTCGACCGGATCTGGTTCGGCGTTCTGATGGTCATGCTGATGGAACTGGGTCTCATGACCCCTCCGGTGGGCATGTGCTGCTATGTCATGGCGGGGGTCGCGAAGGATACGCCTCTGTCTACGATTTTTAAGGGGACGGCGCCCTTCCTTATCGGCATCACTGTCGCGATCATTATCGTGATGCTGTTCCCCATCCTTTCCACGTGGCTGCCCGGTACGATGCGGTACGGCGCGTAAAAACGCCGGAACCGCGATATATTTTTCCCGGTATATTTTTAATGAGGAAGCGTTACTACTGTTTTAGGAGAAGGAGGAACAAATGAAAATGAATAGGAAACGTTTTTTGGTTATTTCCACGGTACTCATGACGTTCATGTTTCTGGTGAGCGGCTGCGGCGGCTCGGGGACGGCGACGACAACCACGACGGCGCCGCCCACGACGGCGGCGCCCACAAACACACAGCCGCCGGATACCACCGCGCCCGCGGCGTCGGCGGCGCCGGCCGGGGTTCCCACGTTGAACGCCGACGCCGCGAAACGGGCGGAGGAAGCCTACGCGTTCATCGCCGATCTGAGACAGAAGGCGTCCGCGTACAGCACTTCCGCCGCCGATTATCGCTACATCCTGAACAATCATGACCCGGCCGCCAGCGCTGTGGGCGAATTCCTGGCGGCGTGGTCGGACGCCGTTTTGGTCGCGACCGAAGGCAAGGTGTTCATTGAGGTCGGCCATTCCAACTCGTTCAGCACCAGCGGCACGATGGCCACACTGGATGAGATGATCTCCGGCTCCATCGATTTTGACTTTACGCTGCCTTGCTACTTCAAGGGTTACATGCCCCTGACCCTCGCCATTCAGAACGCCGGTCTGGGCATCAAGAACGCGACGGTGGCGGCCAGCGCCATGTGGGAGCTCTACAAGACCAACGCCGATATTCAGGCGGAGTACGCGGATGACGGCGAAGTAATGTTCGTCTGGGCCAATAATCCCAGCCCGCTGTCTTACAAGGGTACGGCCGAGATCAACGACATCAGCGACATCAAGGGCAACATCCGCGGCAACAACGGGCCCGCGCAGATGTTTATCACCCAGGTCGGCGCTTCCATCTTCGGCTGCCCCATCGGCGAGGTGTATACAAACGTGTCTACCGGCGTTATGGATTATCTGATCACCGACTGGCACGGCATCGCGTCCTTCAGCCTGTATGACGACGGCGTGCTGAACCACTATCTGGACACCAATATCGGCTGTTCCGCCTACACGCTGATGGCCAACGAGGATGTCTGGGCACAGATCGAGGCGAACGGCTACGCCGACGCGATCAAGTCCGTATCCGGCGACTACTTGCTGAACCTTGTGGGCATCTGGGAGGCTTACGAGGCGAACGGCCGGGATCTGGCGCGCTCCACCGGCGGCGACATCTACGCGCCGAACAGCACTTTGGCCGGTCAGCTGGACGGGGTCTATGAGGCTGTGGCGAAACAGTGGGTATCCGAGACCGGCGGTTCCGCTCAACAGGTCTATGATCAGACCGCCGGGCTGGTGGAGAAATACGCCGCGATGTATAAATAATCTAAGGACCTGTTGAATAATAAACTGATGAATTTCACGCCGCAATTTCGCCGTCAGGCAAGGCGGAGGAAGGAGGCATACCCGGGGCGGTATGGCGACTGACGACAACGCAGCCTGGCG
>JAISDM010000288.1 GCA_031264885.1 Peptococcaceae bacterium
TTATGGCATCTGTTTCTGCCCGCGTTCACTTTGGGTTTTTCGCTGATGGCGCTCATCGCCCGTATGACGCGCACTTCAATGCTTGAGATCATGAGCGAGCAATACATGACGACGGCCAGGGCAAAAGGGCTGCCGTATTCCCGGCAAATCATGAAGCACGCCTTCAAGAACGCCACGATTCCTATTGTCTCTGTCCTCGGCATCCAAATGGGAAGACAGCTCAGCATGGGCATGATTGTCGAGACGGTCTTTTTCCGTCCCGGGCTGGGCTCCTATCTGCAGACCGGCATATTGAATCTGGATTATTCGACGATCCAGGGGACGGTTATTTTCAGCTCCCTGGTGCTGATCGTCATCAATATTCTTGTGGATATTTCCTACATGCTGCTGGATCCGAGGATCGAATATTAAGGACTGTTCCGATCTGAAAAGGAGGCAAAGACATTGGAGACAAAAACAGCCGTTACTTCAAGGCGTCTCGAAGAATTCGCGCGGCTGCAGCGGATTGAAAACCGGTCAAAGATTTCAAAGAAGATTATGCGCAACAAGGGTACGGTGATGGGGATCGCGGTCTTGGTCTTTGTGATCGTTCTGGCCGTGGCCGGGCCGCTGTTCGTGAAATACAGCTACACGGAAATGACGCCGGACCTCCTTCAGGCGCCCAGCGCGAAGCACCTTTTCGGAACGGATTTCTTCGGGCGCGATACCTTCGCCCGGACGCTCTACGCCGCGAAAGCGTCACTGCTGATCTCGGTGGCCGCCACATTCATATCGGCGATCATCGGCGTGTTTCTGGGAATGCTTTCCGGATACTACGGCAAAACCGCCGACCGCGTCATTATGGGCATAAGCGATGTTTTTCTCGCGGTTCCCGTGCTGCTGTTCGCCGTTTGCATCATCGCGGTATTCGACAGAGGCACGGCGGTGTCGATCGCCGCCATTACCATCGGTTTCATTCCCAGCTTCCTCCGGATCGCGCGCGGTCAGGTACTCTCGTTAAAGCGGCGGGAATTCGTGACGGCGCTTAATTCGATGGGCATTTCAGATTTCAGCGTTATTTTTCGGCACTTATTGCCCAACGTCATAGCGCCCGTCGTCGTGATGGCGACCATCAGCGTCGGTTTCGCGGTGATTATCGAATCGGCCCTCGCTTATATCGGGATGGGCGTCCCGATTCCCGGCTGTTCGCTGGGCTCTCTCGTCATGGAGGGGCGTTCTTATATCACGACGGGCGGTTGGTGGCTGTCCACCCTGCCCGGCTGCTACATCGTTCTGATCGTCATCGGGTTTAATCTTTTCGGAGACGGGCTCCGCGATATTCTGGACATTCACGATATAACCTAAACAGCCTAAAACAGGAGGACGCGTCATGACCGAACCCTATGTAAACGTTCAAAATCTCACGGTCGCCTTTCAAACCGGCCAAGGCTTGTCCATCGCCATTGACGGCGTCAGCTTCGATATCAACAAGGGAGAGATCGTCGGCATCGTCGGAGAATCCGGGAGCGGAAAAACAGTCGCATCGAAGGCATTGATGCGCCTTTTGGACTGCCCGCCGGCGGATATCCGCGCGGACGCGATGGAAGTGAGCGGCGAAAGCGTGCTGAACAAAACCGAAAGAGAGATGTGCAAAATTCGCGGCGACAGGATGTCCATGGTCTTTCAGGAGCCGATGACATCCCTCAATCCGGTACTCACGATTAAGACACAGCTTTGTGAGGTTTTGCGGATTCACCGGAATCTGAATAAGAAAGAAAGCGTCGAACAGGCCGTGGATCTGCTGCGGCTCGTCGGCATCCCGGAACCGGAAAAACGTCTCAGGGAATATCCGCACTCACTGTCCGGCGGTATGCGCCAGCGTGTGATGATCGCCATGGCGCTGGCATGCAGGCCGGATCTTCTGATCGCGGACGAACCCACGACGGCCCTGGACGTGACAATCCAAGCCCAGATTCTTGATCTGATCAAACGGCTGCAGAAAGAATTCAGCACAAGCATTATGTTAATTACCCACGATCTCGGCATCGTGGCGGAGATGGCCTCCCGGGTCGTGGTCATGTACGCCGGAAACATCATGGAAAAATGCACGGTGGAGCAAGTCTTTACAAACGCGAAGCATCCGTATACGAAAGCGCTTTTGGAGTGTATCCCGACGGGGCGCCGGTCCGACGGGAAGCTGCGCGTTATTCCCGGCACGGTGCCAAACGCTTTTGAGTATCCGAAGGGCTGCCGGTTTCAGACGCGCTGCGAGCACGCGAAAGAAATTTGCCGCGAAAACAAGCCGGGCATGACGGCCGTGGAAGAGGGGCATGAGCTTGCCTGCTGGCTCTACGCGTCCGAACAAACGCCGGAATCCAATACTAAGATTAAGGGCGAGGAGGTCTGACTGTGATATCGGAAGAAGATGTGATTGTGGAAGCAGACGGTATTAAGGTATATTTTCCGATCAAAAAAGCGCTTTCGTCGCGCCCCGCGGGATATGTAAAGGCGGTAGACGGCCTCAGCCTGGAGATACGCAAAGGGGAGACCCTCGGCGTCGTGGGGGAATCCGGTTCCGGCAAAAGCACCCTCGGGCGGGCGCTGCTGGGCCTTGAGCCGATTACCGGAGGCGCCGTCAGGATCCACGGGAACGATATCTCGAAAATTTCAAAGAAAGACTTTCGCATGCTTCGCCGAAAGATGCAGATGGTTTTTCAGGATCCATACGCGTCCCTGGATCCCCGCCAGCAAATCGGCGCCTGTATTGCCGAACCGATGACGGCGCATCGGCTGGCGACAAAAGACGAAGCGGAAAAACGGGCGATCGAACTGCTGGAAGTGGTTGGGCTTTCCGTGCAGCACTTTTATCGCCGCCCCCATGAATTCAGCGGCGGACAGCGTCAACGCATCGGCATCGCCCGGGCGCTCGCGCTCAATCCCGAATTCATCGTGTGCGACGAACCGGTCTCGGCGCTGGACGTGTCGATACAGGCTTCCGTACTCAACTTGCTCGTAAGCCTGCAAAGTCAGTTCGATTTGACCTATGTTTTTATCTCCCACGACCTGCGCGTCGTCCGGTATATAGCAAACCGCGTCGTCGTTATGTATCTCGGGGCGGTGATGGAACAAGGCGATACGGATTTAATTTATTCCAACCCCTTGCACCCGTATACCAAGGCGTTGATTTCGGCCATTCCGGAAGCGGCTTACGGCGCCGGGAAGAGTCATGTCATTCTGAAAGGGGATGTCCCGAGTCCGATCAATCCGCCGCCGGGCTGCCGGATGAATACCCGGTGCGAATACGCCTGCGATATTTGTAAACAGCAGACGCCGGAATTGCGCGAGATTGAAGCCGGGCACTTCACGGCGTGCCATATGGTGGAAATCGTCAACCAATAGCGGGCGGCGGGAAACTACCCTTCTTCGGCGTGACGTTCAAGAAAAGGCGCGAAGATCTTCGGCAGGTTGTTGTATTCCTTAATCGAAGGGATGGAATACCACTCCTTGCTGAGATAGGCAAAGAAGGCGCTGCGGATGACCGGATCGGAGATTCGGATCTGCAAGCCGGCGAACTGCTCGGTGGAGGTCACCAGGATCATTCCGTTTTCTTTGACGATGATGTTCGTGTTCCTCCAGGGCGGCAAAAACAGATTGTTGGTGGAGAACACTTTCAAACGGGGCTTTTTCTTGCAAAGCCTGTCGATCTCCCGGAGATGCTCCAAAAAAATATCGGAGCTGACGCGAAGCGGGCCGTTGCTGAATTTCACGTAATGCGGCTCCCGCAGGAAGCTTTCCGGGGATTCCGGCAGCATCAGCAAAATACGGAAATCATTCTGGTCGATGGAGCGTAAGAATATATTGTGCAGCGTCTCGTGGCTTTCGATCTGAGCCGCGATTTCGCCGCGGGGAAAATCGTTTTCTTCAAACAGGCGCAGAAAGAGCTTGTCGCTCATGCTGTACAGGGGCAGAATCTGCGTGCGCAGGCAATAGATCACGCCTTTTTGGGTCAGCGCGTCCTTTTGATAATTGAAAAAAAGATTCGCCTGTGATTCGCCTATTTTGTGAAAGAGCGGTTCGCAGTTCCGAAGGATGGTTTTGTAAAACTGCATAATATTTGATAATGTGGTAGGATCTGTGATGAAATAGGATGTGGTGGTGTTTTTGTTGTCAAAAAATTCGACGCTCAATACGGCGGCGATATTTTCGAGCAGGTAAACGGCGAATTTCACAGGCGGCTCCGAAAAATTATGTTCCAGATACCCATGGGCCTGTCCTGTCGCGTACAAAGGCAGCATTTCCAGCACCGAGAACAGAATTTCCTGCGACTTCCTGTTCAGTGTATGAATCATGGTGAGCGAGCCGCCCTTCTTCAAGATTTCGCCGTAAACGCGGCTTTGATTGGGCACAAACTCGCCTCCGTCGAGAATCGCGTGCATACGCTGGCTGTCCCAGACAAACAGCTTTTGGGGCTCCGAAAAACTCAGCGCCGTATCCAGCAGCCGGGACACGCAATCGGCCTTTCCTTCCGCCCCCTTATAAACGTCAAACACGGCGTGAGACAGGACGTGGCCCAAGTAACCGCGGTCGGAAATATCGGCGCGCGTTTGGTTCTGCTCCGAAAGCCATATCTCAAGATATTCGCCGACGGTATCGGGCGCGTCCAGGATCACGCCGGGAAAGGCGTCGGCAAGGATGGCTTTGAGCCGCGCAAATTGTCCCGGCGCGTCAAGTTTAACGAAAAAACTCGCGATTTGCGCGGGATACCCCCCTTTGCCGGAAATCGGGCGCTTCCTGGTTTTCCATTTACTCACGAGCGAATAATGAATATTCAGTTCCGCGGCCAGATCGTTACTGCTGATATGAAAAAAAGACATCAGATAAGCAAGTCTTGATTCGCCTGAGAACATAACACCCCTCCTATGTTTCTCTATTGTACTTGATATTCAAATTTTTTGTCAACTTGTCTGTTTTGACATTCAAACGGAAACAGTTGCAAAATGGGGATTGTATTATTATATTCAATAATATGAAGTGTCTGAAAACGGCACGGCTAAAGTACAACTGCGATTCGTAGTTTGGCGCAAATACCCGGTGGAGGGGGAGGATGCCGACCTAAACTAAAGTACAAGGATAAGTATAAGGAGGAAGAGGAGAAGAAATGAAAAGACTGTATGTATGGATTTTGGTGCTGCTTATGACGGCGGCCCTCGCCGCTTGCGGCGGGCAGAGCCAGCCGCAAGCGGGCGGCGGTGAGCCGGCGGGTTCTACGGCGGAGAGCGGCGCGCCGCCGGCTTCCGCGGACGAGCCGGACGGAACGCCGGTGGACATCACGGTTAATTTTGACAACATTTCACTGAGCGGTGTCGATCCGCAGCTTTCAACATCCACGAACATCACGCACTTGGATATGCTCTTTAACGGATTGTTCAGGATCAATGAGAACACTCTGGTTCCGGAACCGGATCTCGCCGAAAGCTATGAGATATCCGACGACGGTTTGACGTATACGGTCAAACTGAAGCAAGGCGTTCAATTTCACCGCGGCTATGGCGAAATGACGTCGGAAGACGTCGCTTTCAGCATTATGCGCGCCGTGACCCATGAGAACTCGCAATACAAGCCCTGGTTCAGCGTCATTGACGACGTGCGTATCGTTGACGGCTATACGGTGGACATCGTTCTGAATCAGATTTATCCGGATTTGCCGTATATCCTGAGCGACGAACTCGGCGGCGGCCTCATCACAAGCAAGAAAGCCCATGATGAATTGGGCGACGAAGGGTTTGCGAAGACGCCTGTGGGAACCGGGCCGTTTGTTTTTGACGAAGCCGGCTGGATTCCGCAGCAGGAGTCCGTATTTAAGGCCAATCCGGATTATTTCGGGGAAAAAGTGGCGGTCAATGTTCGGCTTACGGAGGTTAAAGACGGAAGCACCGTTCTTTTGGCTTACCAAAACGGTGAAATCGACTTTTTCCTTTCAAGCCAGCTTGAAATCGTGACACAGGCCGAGCAGGCCGGCGCGGTCGTGGATTTCCAGCCGGCGCCCATCGCTTACGGACTGATGTTTAACGGCGACTTTTATCCGCCTTTTAAAGACCCCAAGGTTCGGGAAGCGATCTTCTATGCCATCGACAGAGATACGAACCGCGTGGCTGTTTTCGGAGATAAAATGGCGCGCAAGGCCGTCGGCGTTATTCCCGACAATATGCCGGGATACACCATGGAAGGCATTAAGGAATATGAGTATGATCCGGAACTTTCCAAGCAGCTTCTGCAGGAAGCCGGCTACGAGAACGCGCTGGAATTCACGGCGATCATCCAAAACAATCCCCGGAACGAGCGTCTCTTTACCCTGATACAGCAGCAGTTCGCGGATGTGGGCATTAAGATGGATATCCAGGCTGTTTCCACATCCGAATATTACGCGGCCGAGGAAGAACGCCGCGTGGCGTGCAGTTATTCGTCCGTCACGGGCTTGCCGAATCTCTATTTTAACATGGTTCAGAATTATTTGAGCGGAGCGCTCCGGAACTATACGGACTACTCGGGTGTGGACGATCTCATTGAGGCGGCGTCGAAGATTCCCGAAGGGCCCGAACGCAACGAGATCTACGCCGAGGTCCAGCGGAGATTTTCTGAAGACAGGCCCTATTTCCTGCACCATTTTGTAAATGTTATCCTTGTACACAGTCCGGAACTGGCGGGGGTATATTCCAAAGGCGCGAACGGCGGAGACGTCCGTTTTGAAAAAGCGTATATCATGGCGGACTGACGATCCGGCGCAGGAGGGCGGCCATCATCCGCCCACCGGCACCCCGGGACAGCCCATACCCGCAATCCGGGCAGGACCAGGAATCCAAAAATT
>JAISDM010000079.1 GCA_031264885.1 Peptococcaceae bacterium
CTTCGGCCATCCGGGGGCTGTTTCGCAAGGATGAAGCGAGCCGGGCGGAGGCGCTGTCGCTGATCCGGGGGTAGGGACGGGCAAAAGGCGGGGAGGTTCCTCCGGCGGCGTCACCACTCCGCCTGCCACCCCTCCCAAGAGGGGAATTTTTTCACACGCTGAATCACGACACGGTATATATTGTGTTGACGATGCGATTTTTGTTGTTTTCGGGCGGGCCCGGGCGGCAGAATGCCGCCCCTGCGGCGCCTTGAATGATGTGCCTGCAAGGTGGCAGCGTCGCCGGCGTCTTGGCCCCACCATTACGTGGATTTCGGGTCAGATCCGCAGGCGGCGGGTTTTAAAGATGGCGGCGCCCCGGCGGATCCAGGGTTCTCTCAGCAGAAACAGGCTGCCGCAGAAGAGGGCGCATGTGACCGCGGCGGCGGCGGCGGCGCTGGGGATGGACGGGGGGAAACGCTCCCGGAACAGGGCGAGGAACAGGGCGGAGGGGATTCCGGAGGCGAACGTCCGGAGCAGGGATCCCGGATGGAAGCACGCGCCCGCGCGGAGGCGGATCAGCAGCAGGTTTAGGAGGCATGTAATCACGAAGCCTGCGTTGAGGCTGAGGCAGACGCCCGGGAGCATGAATTCCGGATTCGCCCCGAAATACCAGATGCCCGCCAGCCGGACGCCGCTGCCGATCAAGGCGGTGACGCCGCTGTGTACCACCAGCCCCAGTCCCTGCAGGATCCCGGAGGTCACCTGGGATATCCAGAAAAACAGGCTGGCGGCGGATAAATATTTCAGCATCTGCGCCGCCCTTTGAATGCCGAAGAGCTTCATCGCGGCGAATTCCCCGTAGAAAAACAGCGTCAGCGCTATGGGAACGCAGATCAGGAGGCTGACGGAGAGCGCTTTTTGGATATGCGCGGCCAGAGCCTCCCGGTTTCCGCCGCTCTGGGCTTGTGAAACGGAGGGCATGAGACTGGTGGACAGAGCGTAAGTAAAAATCGAGGGAATGTTGAGCAGCATCATGGCCACTCCGGTCAATTCCCCGTAAAAGGCCGCTGCCTGAGAGGGATTCATGCCCGCCAGATATAAACGGGCCGGGATCAGGGAGGCTTCGAACACCCCGGTCAGGGTCAGGACGATCCGGGTCAGCGTCAACGGCGTCCCGAAAGAATACAACTGTTTCAGCGTGGGCAAGGCGGGACGCGCGATAAGCCCGGGCGTCTCCGTGTGCAGCCTGAAGCGGCGCCAAAGGTACAGGAAGCCGGCCAGCTCGCTGAACATGACGGCCGAGGACATGCCCAGCAGCGTCCAGACGACCCCGTAAGGCGCCAGGAGCCAGACCAGGAGCAGTCCGGAGCTGATGCGGGTTATTTGCTCCAGGGTCTGGGCGGCGGCGGTTTGGCGCATGTCGAAATGGCCTTGAAAATACGCCCGTATGACCGATGAAACCGCGACCAGCAGCAAGTTGGGCATCATAAAAACGAAAGCGGGGATGACCCGGACGTCTTTATGCAGCCACCGGAGCAGGGAAGGGCCGGACAGCAGCAGTGTGACGCAGAGGAACGAAGAAGTGACGATGAGGATGGTGGCGGCCGTTTGCACCAGCGCCTTGCCCTGATCCGGCCGGCCGGGAATCAGCCGGGCGACCGCGGTGGGAATGCCTGCCGTGGCCACGACCAGGGCCATGGAATACAGAGGGGAGACCATGTTGAATAAGCCGATGATTTCCGTGCCCGCCAGACGGATCATCATCCACTGGTAAACAAAACCCATGACTTTGACCAGCATGCCTGCCGATACCAGTGTGACCGCGCCTTTCAGGAAGCTTTGCCTGCTCATGCGCGCCTCCTCCATTTGATTTTAATTGCTGATACTCCATCTTATTTAATGTAAGCATATTTTATCCATTGATTTTGCGGCGGGTCCCGGGCGGCAGGATGCCGCCCCTGCGGATGCGCCGCTGCCGCAAATTACCGCGCGGACCCGTTGCGGGCGTAATGCCGCCCCTGCGGATGCGCTGTTCACGGTATCGTAGGGGCGGCATTCTGCCGCCCGTCCTTGACAGACGCGAATCAACAAATGGGGAAGCATAGAAATTTCACATAAAGTGTGTAACGGAGAAGGATTTTGGCCATTCGCGATTAATTATTAATAGAATTAAAATCGCTCAGGGCTATGAGTTTCTCATATCAAGGCATATGTGTGAGGATAATAATGAGTATGCGGACAAGGAGGGCTTCGGTTTGCGCGTTTACGAAAGCAAAAAAATCAGAAATGTAGGGATTTTGTCTCATGGGGGAACCGGGAAGACGTCTTTGACGGAAGCCATGCTGTACGACGCGGGACACATCAACCGTCTGGGCAGAACGGACGACGGTACCACCGTGACGGATTATCTTCCGGAGGAAATCAAGCGGAAGGTGACGGTGAGCGCTACATTGGCGCCTATTGAGTGGAAGGATCACAAGATCAACGTCCTGGATACGCCCGGATACGCGGATTTTATCGGGGAGGTTCGCAGCGCCATGCGCGCGGTGGACAGCGTTATTCTCATGGTGGACGCGGTGGCGGGCATTGAGGTCATGACGGAGGTTCATTGGGACGCCGCGGAGGAGACGCAGAAACCCCGTTTGATTTTTATCAATAAAATGGACCGGGAAAACGCCAATTTTGAGAGGACTCTGACCGCGTTGCGGGAACGCTTCGGAACCCGGGTGGCGCCCTTGACCCTGCCCATCGGCGCGGAGGATCAATTTACGGGCATTGTGGATATTTTGCAGAAAAAAGCTTGGAAATTTGAGGGCAGCAAAGCCGTTCCCACGGATATTCCGGCGGAACTGGCCGCTCAGGCGGAAAGCCATCGGGAAGAGCTGATGGAAGCGGCGGCCGAAGGCGACGATACCCTTTTGGAAAAATATCTGGAAGGGGAGCCTCTCACCGATGAGGAGATCAATTTGGGCCTGCACGCCGGTGTGCAAGCCGCTAAGATTGTGCCTGTCTTCTGCGGTTCGGCCACAAAGAATATCGGCGTTCACAACCTGCTGGACGCCGTCGTTGACCTGCTGCCTTCGCCGGTAGTAGCCGCGGGGGGAGAGGACATCAGTCAGGGGCCGGTGACGGCTTTCGTCTTTAAAACCCTGGCGGATCCCTTTGTGGGGAAACTGTCCTTTATACGGGTGGTCAAAGGCGTGCTTAAAGCGGATTCCACGGTGCATAATTTGAATAAAGCCAAGGACGAGCGATTCGGTTCGCTTCTGATTACCCGGGGCAAAAATCAGGATACGGCGCCTGAGGCCAACGCGGGAGACATCGTGGCCATCGCCAAGCTTGCGGATACCAACACAGGCGATACCTTGGGCGAGAAGGGCAAGTCGGAGATTCAGGAGGGGCTGGACTTCCCCCATCCGATCTTTTCCGTGGCGCTGGAGGCCAAGTCCCGGAACGACGAGGACAAGGTGGGCAGCGCCCTGACCCGGCTCCTGGAGGAGGATCCCACTTTGGTTTTGGAAAAGAACGTGGAAACCAAGGAAACCGTGCTGACCGGCATGGGAGAAACCCATCTGGACATTGTGGTGGAACGGCTCCAGCGTAAGTTCGGGGTGGAGGTCAACCGAAAGACGCCGACGGTGCCTTACCGCGAGACCATCCGGGGCAGCGCGGACTGTGAGTATAAACACAAGAAGCAGTCCGGCGGTCACGGGCAGTACGGCCATGTGAAGATGAAATTTGATCCGCTGCCGGGCGAGGGGTTCGTGTTCGCGGAAACCATATTCGGCGGATCGGTGCCTAAGAACTATCATCCCGCGGTGGAAAAAGGCGTCCGGGAAGCCATGCAGGAGGGTGTTCTGGCCGGATATCCGGTGACGGACATCAAGGTGACTCTGTATGACGGCTCTTATCATGATGTGGATTCGTCGGAAATGTCCTTCAAGATCGCGGCCAGCCAGTGCTTCAAAAAAGGCATGGAGATGGCGAAACCGGTGCTGATGGAACCGGTGATGAACGTGGAGGCCACGGTGCCGGAGCAGTTCATGGGGGACATCATCGGGGATCTGAATACCAAGCGCGGCCGGATTCTGGGGATGGAGCCCAAGGGCAAGTGGCAGATTGTGAAGGCGACGGTTCCCTTGGCGGAAATGTACCGTTACGCCATTGATTTGAAGTCCATTACCCAAGGCAGAGGCAGCTTTACGATGGAATTCGATCATTATGAGGACGTGCCGCCGCAGACCGCGAAGGAGATCATCGACGCGTCGGCCAAGAAGACCGCGGACTGAGCAGGAGGCGCCCGATGAATGAGAGAAACCTGACGCTTCTGACCGATTTCTATGAGATCACCATGGCGAACGGTTATTTCGCGAAGGGCAAAAAAGAGCAGACGGCTGTGTTTGACATGTTTTTCCGGCGGGCGCCGGATGGCGGCGGATACGCCGTTATGGCGGGCGTCGGGCCGTTGATTGATTATCTGGAGAATCTGCGCTTTACGGACGCGGACATCGCTTTTTTGCGAAACAAGGGCTTTTTTCAGGCGGATTTTCTGGAATTTTTGAGGACGTTCCGTTTTGAGTGCGATGTGTGGGCGATCCCCGAGGGTACGCCGATTTTTCCGGGGGAACCGCTGGTGGTGGTCAAGGGGCCGATCTTGCAGGGCCAGTTTGTGGAGACCATGATTTTGCTGACCGTCAACCATCAGAGTCTGATTGCTACCAAGGCCAACCGGATGTATCAGGCGGCGAAGGGGCGGGGGATTCTGGAATTCGGCTCCAGGCGCGCTCAGGGGTACGACGGGGCGGTGCTGGGGGCGCGGGCGGCTTATATCGGCGGCTGTTCGGGGACCGCGTGTACGATGGCGGATTTGCGTTACGGCATCCCGGCCGCCGGCACCATGGCGCACAGCTGGGTGCAGAGTTTTGACAGCGAGTATGAGGCGTTTAAGGCGTATGCTCAGATATATCCCGATCAGGCGCTGTTTTTGGTGGATACGTATAATGTCGTCCGATCCGGGATTCCCAACGCCATCCGGGTTTTTAACGAGGTGGTGCTGCCGATGGGCTTCCGGCCTAAGGGCATACGGCTGGATTCGGGGGATCTGGCGTACCTGTCCAAACAGGCCCGGACCATGCTGGACGAGGCGGGGTTTGAGGATGCGCGCATTGTGGCTTCCAACGCTCTGGACGAGTACATCATTCGGGATTTGATGCTTCAGGGCGCGGCGGTGGATACCTTCGGGGTGGGGGAGCGGCTGATCACCGCCTGTTCCGATCCGATCTTCGGAGGGGTCTATAAGCTGGTGGCGATGGAGAAGGACGGGCGGCTTGTTCCCAAGATCAAAATCAGCGAGGATCCGGAAAAAATCATCAACCCGCATTTCAAGCAGGTGTACCGGTTATACTCCAAGGGCAGTCATAGGGCCATCGGCGACGTAATCACGCTGTTCGACGAGGGGATCGACGAGAGCCGGCCGTATGAGTTGTTTCATCCGGATTTTACCTGGAAAAGGAAAACTGTCCGGGACTTTGAGGCGAAGCCGCTGCTGACGCCTGTTTTTGCGGGGGGCAAGCGGGTGTACGAAAGCCCCGGCGTTCATGAGATTCGGGATTTTTGCCGGCGACAGGTGGATCAGACCTTGTGGGACGAGGTGAAAAGGTTCGAAAACCCGCACCGTTATTATGTGGATTTGTCCCAGAAGCTGTGGGATATCAAGCAGAACCTCCTGAGGGAAGAGACGCGCAAATACGAGGTATGAACGACGGATCCGGATTTTTATCGGTTCGGGCGGCAGGATGCCGCCCCTACGGGCGCTGTGAACGGTGTGTCTGTGGGGGCGGCGTTTTGCTGCCTGTTTTTATTTTCTGCGATTCGTGGTTTTAAAAAATTCCCCTCCTGGGAGGGGAATAAAAGATGGGCGCGTTTCCGGACGGTCCCGGGCCAGACCGTCTGGAAACTATCATACCTTGTCATTCCGGGCTTGTCCCAGAATCCAGGTTCCTTGGTTTATCATTTTTGGATTCCGGGACAAGCCCGGAATGACAGGGATAGACAAGCCCGGCAATATTTAATGTGCGTTTCCATATTACATTAACGATGCGATTTTTGATGTTTCCGGACGGGGACGGGCGGCAGAATGCCGCCCCTACGGGCGCTGTGAACGATGTGCCTTGTAGGGGCGGCATTTTGCCGCCCGTCCCTGACAGACACAAAGTCCAAACTGCGAATTGTAAATTTTTTTAATAGGCTTGACTACCTAAATTGTACATGCTATAAAGAAAATATTATAAGAAATTCTGAAAAAATAATAAATTTGCTTTTGCTACCCTCAAAAATCGGAGTGATCCCACGAAGTATATAGCAGATTGCAAAAGAGGCAGAATGTTTCCCATATATAGGACTCGTTAAATATCTAATAATAATTAGGCGGCGGAACGTGGCCGCCGCGGGAGAGACGCTATGACAGACAAGCAGCTGCGTGTACTCGGAAAAACGGACTTATTGCGGCTTCTGCGTGAGCAGGAAGAGGAAATAGAACGGCTCGGCGATGAAAACCGGGCGTTGGCGAAGCGCGTTGAGGAACGCGCGCTCATCATGGAGAACGCGGGTTCCATCGCTGAGGCGTCTATGCAGATCAACGGCGTCATGCGGGCGGCGCAGGAGAGCGCCGATCTGTATCTGGAAAGCCTGCGCGCCATGAGGAGCGAATACAAGGGCATAATCGAAAAAGCGGAAAACGAGGCGAACCGGCGCGCCGAAGAGATCATCAGGGAGGCCGAACGGCGCGCCGTTGCGCGTGAGGCGCTCGAAAAACAGACTGTGGAAGAAATGTGGAAAGATTTCAAAGGCAGAATGGCTCAATTCGCGCGTGTTCTCACGGAACTTGATGAGATCATGCGCGAGAACCCCATATTGACACAGAGGCTGTTCAGCGAGGTAAAAAAAGACGGAAAAAGACGGAGCGGATGAGGTATGAACGGAGATACCCAAACGGCGCCGCGTCCCTCCAAAGCGCTGATAGAAGAGGAAATCCGGCGCCGGGAACGATCGGAAGCGTTTTACGGAGCGGTATGGGGTATAGTCAGGGCGTTGATCGTCATCGCGGCCGTGTCGGTTCTGCTTTCCACGCTTTGGATACCCGTATTCAGGGTATACGGCGAAAGCATGATGCCGACGCTGCGCGACGGGGAAATCGTCATCGTGGTCGGTTGGGGTGAACTCAAGCGTGGCGACGTCGCCGCGTTCCATTCCAACCACAAGGTTCTGCTCAAGCGCGTCATAGCTGTCTCCGGGGAATGGGTAGACATCGACGCGGACGGCGCGGTCACAGTGAACGGGGAGACGCTCGACGAACCCTACGCGCCCGAAAAAGGCTTGGGCAACTGCGATATCATGCTGCCCCATCAGGTGCCCGACGGAAGATGGTTCGTTATGGGTGACCGCCGTCTCACCTCGATAGACAGCCGTTTGGGCGCGATCGGCGCGGTAAGCGGCGAACAGATCATCGGGAAGGTCGCGCTCAGGCTTTGGCCGCTCAACGCTTTCGGCCGGGTGGATTAAGAAGTCACCTTTCACGCGATCCCACGTTTTTTGGGTATATATAACGGTTTGGTAATGGTTTGGGCAAAAACACAGGCGTTTACGCAGGCGGTAAAGCCTGAAACAAGACGTGATGGAGGCTCGGTTATGCGAGAAGATCCGCTGAAATTAAAGACAAAACAAGACAAGACAACGTTCATCGACAGAATACGCGGACGCCGCGTTTCCGTTGGTCTGTGTTTGACCGGAGGAGGGCTCGTCGTCGCGTTTTTGGTATTCTACGCGCTCTTACTGCCCGCCATTGCTGAGGAGAGACCGGAAGCACTGCCTGTCGGTTTGTCTGAATACGCCCAGACGGACGACTTCTACGAATATGATACCGGCGCCGGAGTCGTTCCGGAGAGCGGCGAAAACGCGCCGAATGGCGATGGAGTCGTTCCGGAGGACAGCGGAGATATTTCACCGGATGGCGATGGAGTCATCCCGGAGGACGGCGGAGACATTTCGCCGGATGGCGATGGAGTCGTTCCGGAGGACGGCGGAGATATTTCGCCGGATGGCGCTGAAGTCGTCCCGGAGGGTGGAGAAGATGTCCCGGATGGCGCCGGGGATAGCCCGGATGGGGCCGAAGTCGTCCCGGAGGACAGCGGAGACATTTCGCCGGAGAGCGCCGGGGATGGCCCGGAGGATGGCGCCGGAGCCGTTCCGGATGGGACCGAAGTTGTCCCGGAGGACAGCGGAGACATTTCGCCGGATGGCGCCGGGGATGGCCCGGATGGGACCGAAGTCGTCCCGGGGATTGCCGCCGCGGCGTTCTCCGGCATTATGCCGATGGCTCTTATGGACGGATTTTCATCCGATCTGGCGGACTTTCTTACGAGCGTTGCAATCAGGGACGCGAACGACAATATCGTCAGCGGCGATGTTCGCGCGGGTGAGACATACTACTTAGAGTTTAGATTTGATGAAGTGCCGGACGGAGCTGACTTCAGGCAGTTCAAGTACAACGATCAAGATTTGCTGACATACCTGCTCCCCACCGGCGTCACGGTACCGTCCGATAAGAGCGACTATATTGCGGGAAGTACGGGGAGCGGCGTCAGCGAGGATCTGGGCGTCTATGAGATAGCCACGAGCGGCGGCGTAACCGTGCGGTTTTATGAGGTTGACAAGGCCGGGACAGAGACCTCCGGCACACCTTTCTTCGAACACTACGCCGACACGTACTTCACATTGAACCTTGAGGCGACCTTTGACGCCGGGAGCAGCGGCGGTCCGGTTTCGATCGACTTTAGCGACAGCGTGACCATCGATTTGACTGTCGACGCCACCCCCGGACTCGCTGTGACAAAGACGGCGGGAAGCTACGATCCCGAGACGCGCGCGGTAGATTACACCGTGGTCGTGACGGCTCTCGGCAGGACGGTCCATGACATAACGCTTACGGACGATATGATCTTAAAAGCGGCGATGTGGGGGCAGAACACAGGCGTTCGTACTCCTCCCGGTATGCTGTCCATCCTCGGACGGCCGCTTGTCACGACCTTTGCCGGCGGCGAAATAGAAGTCGACGCGATACCCTTGGATCCGGGTACGCACGGCGGGCGTTACAGTATCCCCCTGGGCGTATCCCTCGATATCGGACAGAGCGTGACCGTGACCTATTCCGTGCGGGCGGACGACGCGCTCTTTGATCATGAAGACAACAGGTTCGGCAGCAACTACTACGGGATCGATAACACGGTCACGGCGGCGGGGAATCCCGACGGCGGGGGTGAGCGTGTCTCGGACTCCGACGACGCGTCTGCGGGATTTACGGTCACGTACCTGGAGAAGTGGGGCGAACTCGACGACACGGACGGCGACGGCGTGGCCGATGTGGGCGAGAGCATCGCCTGGGGCGTCCGCGTCGGCGACGGTGTCACCGATCTGCGGGGCGCGACGATAACGGATACTCTCGGATCAGATCTCAAATTGGAGACGATAGACTTGGTGTGGCTGTACTCGGGCGCGATTGACCCGGCCAATTTTATCGGAGATTATACGGCGGCTGCCACGCTTACCGGCTCCGGGCTTGAGCTCACGGTGCCCAGTACCGCTAAGCCGGTCATGAGCGTCGTCATCGGGTATACAAGCACAATTACGGGGGGATATGCCCCTTACTTCAACAATGTGTCGCTCCGGTATCCCGGCAAGTCGTTTGAATTCCTGGAAACGGCTTCCGTGGTGGACGACCAGGGCGGCAATGGCGCCAAGGGCGCCGAGAAGACGGGCGTGCTCCTGGATAACGGCGACGAGGGCATCCGATATACGATCAGCCTGGAGATCCCGGGGGAACTGTACGGGAAAGTTCTCCACATCCAGGACACACTTCGTTTTTTGCCCTTTGACGGCGGCTGGAGGTCTATGGATAACAAACCGACGGATATGGAGGTCGTCATAACGAAGGAAAACGGGGGCGTCGTAGATAAAGACGCTTATTCATGGGTTTTGATATACGGGGACGATCCTGCTCTTGTCTCCAGCGGTTTCTCTAGTAAAGCAGATGTTTGGTATCTGCTGTTCAACGCGCCGTTGATACCAGGTACGGGTCTTCCCAACGAGCCAATGGCGAAATGGAACATAAATGAGGACAGCGTCGTTACGATGACGTACACGCTCCCCCCCGCGGCGAAGGTTTTGGAAGGGGATTACGCGGGCATGACCCTCGCGGAGGCATTAGACTACGGATTTGTAACAAACGAGGTGTACATGGACACTGATGATGGAGATAGTTTATATGGTGAGAGCTATCTAAGCAGATTCATCATAAAGTCCGGGCAAAAGATATACAAGAGCGGAAACAGCTGGATTAAGGAAGAACAGGGCGATTATGCCGAGGAGAATTTCTACAAGGCGGACGCGAAAGGCTTCTTCTATACCGTACGGCTCAATCCCGCTCGCGGCAACGCGCCGTTCAATCTCGCGCCGGCCGGGATACCGCCCGTGTTTTCGGACAGCTTTGACTCCCGCCTCATATTGGACAAAACGAGCGTAGAGATAAGAAAATGGGATGGCGGTTCTGGGGTTACATATACTGTGAACAGCTCCGATATAACCGTCGCGCAGGGCGGTGGCGGCGCGCCGTCGACCTTCAGCTTTAATTTCGCCAACGTCAAGAATAACGGTCAGCCTATTGTCTGCGATATCGGGAATGAGTATTACGTGAGATACAGGCTTCTGCTGCCCGCAAATACCGGGGATTTGGGCTCCGGCGTGACGAGATTCCCGAACACGGCCACTGTTACCGTCACAGACAGTGACGGTAACAGAAGCTACAGCGCCGACGCGGAGGTTGACTATGGGAAGCCGATCGTCACAAAGAAGATGACCCCGGCCTCGAATACGACCGTCAATGTGGTGATCATCGTAAACCCCAAAGCCGAAGATCTGGCGGTCAACAGCGATACCATCACCGTCATAGACACGATGAGCGATTCGCTCGCGTTTATCGACCCTTCGAAGATCGAGGTGACAAAGGAAGATGGCGCCCCGCTTGATTCCGGGATCGAGTGGGTATTGGTATACGCCCCGGAGGATAACTCCGTCACATTCGAGAATCTGCCCGACAATACGGCGGTTAAAATCACCTACAAGGCACTCGTCAAGGGCGCTCCGGGCGAGACCGTAGACATCGCCAACACAGTCGTGATCGACGGATACTCGGAGGACTATGTCACAGTGAAAGAGAGTTTCGTGATCATGAAGTCGAGCGCGTCGGCCGGCGGTTCCTATGCCACGCTCTATCTGCGGAAGACGGATGAGGAAACCGGGGAGCTGCCTCTGCCGGGCGCGGGCTTCGCGCTGTACAAAAAAATAGATGGCGTACTGTCCGGTCATGAGCCGTATCCCGGTTTTAATGGTGTCCAACCGCCGTCCGGCGTGGATAAGACCAAAGAAATACCGTCCGGTGAAGCCGGCGCCGGCATGTATTATTATATTATGTGGGCGGAAACCTCCGGATCCGGCATGGCCGTCTTCGACCATCAGCAAGTCCTGACCGGCAGAACCTTCCTCTTAGTCGAAACACAGGCGCCGGCAGGCTACGTGAAGTCTGAGGAACCCCTGCTATTCTACATGCGCGCCGGCGAAGACGACACCGGCGGGCCGCCCGGTGTTCCCGCCAGTGGGGGCGGCTTGGACAGCGCGGACATCGTCGTCGCCAACAGAGTCGGCGCGCGCTTCCCCGAGACGGGCGGATCGGGCGCGGCGCCGTACACGGCGGCCGGCGCGGTGATGATGGCCTTTGCCCTGGGCGCGGCGCTGACGCGCGCCGGATGGCGGCGCAGGTTCTTTAACGACAGCGCCTGAATGAGGCGTTGGAACGTGTGGATGTGATGAGCCGGGCGGTTGGGCGCCCGGTGGTGTGTAAGGTGTATGAGAAGAAAGGAGTCAAAACGATGAAACAGACAATGAGACACAAGAAATTCACGGCGGCGGCGCTGACGCTCATGATGGTCTTCGCCTTCGCGGCCCCCACGTTTGCGGCTGGTCCGGGGAGTATCACGATCACCAACCCCAGTTCGTCGCTGAGCATCGACGGGCATACGTTTAAGGCGTACAGGATATTTGATCTGGAGAGCTACTCGGGTAGTAACTACGCTTACAAGATCAATGAGGATTTCGCGGACTTTACGTACAACACGTACACGGGAGCGGAGATCGCCGGTTATCTCGATACCATCACAGACGATCCGGACGCGCTCAACGCTTTCGCGGCGGCGGTATGGGACTATATTGACGGCGCCGGAGCCGTTGTCGCCGTCGGAACAGAAACGGCAAGCGGCAACAGTTCTGTTACAATCAGTGGGCTCGACCTCGGCTACTACTTGGTATACAGCGGAGACTTCAGTGACGGAAACAGCGGCAGCCTGGTCGCGGCGCACATCCTGACCACCACAGATCCAGATGGTGTTGCCACTCTCAAGGCCGACCTGCCCACGATAGAGAAGAAGGTCTCCGATAACGCGACAGTTGGCTTCGCCGACTATACGGATCTGAACATCGGCGACACGGCGCATTTCATGCTGACGTCCAAGGTTCCGAACATGAACGGCTATACCTCCTACGTCTACACCGTACACGACACGCTGAGCGAGGGACTTACGTTCAATAACGACGTCGAAGTCACGGTGGGCGGCGCCAGTCTCACCGAAAATACCCATTATACGATTGATGATGCCCCCCAAGGCGGTTACTCCGCCGAGTCATTCATCATTGAGTTTGACCCGGAGGAATTTATCAAGCTCAATTCCGGCGCCGACATCGTAATCACCTATTCCGCCACGCTGAACGCGGGGGCCGCCGTCGCGGAGCCGGGCGATTATGAAGGCGACTCCAACGAGGTCTATCTGGAGTACAGCAATGACCCCTATGGCGGCGGCACAGGCGAGACGCCGGAGGATGAGGTGTTTGTCTATACCTTTAAGTTCGATATATTCAAATATACTCTCACCGACAAGGAAGCGGCTGATGACCTGGGAAACAGAACAGGGCTGGAGAACGCGGAGTTTGAGCTTCGCGCCGACGCCGGGGACGCTGGAACGGCGATAGAGTTTGTCTACGAAAATGACATCTACAGAACCGCGATGGCATCGGAAGGCGGGACAGCGATAACGGCATTAACTTCAGATGAAGACGGAAATATTGAGATCAGGGGCCTTAAAGCGGGTACCTACTACCTCGTGGAAACCGAAGCCCCGGAGGGCTACAATCAGCTTACGGCGCCCATCGAAGTCGTTATAGAGGAAGGCACTTATGATCCCGTAGCGGGAACGTTATCGTACACCTTGCGGGTATATAACGGGTCGGGATATGATACGGTCACAGAAGTCAATGTCCTGAACAATACCGGTTTCGTATTCCCCGAATCCGGCGGTATCGGGCGCACGGTCTTCACGGTCGTCGGGCTGCTGCTGATGCTCGGCGCGGGCGTGACCCTGGTCGCGCGTATGAAAACGGCGGGACGCTGAACTTGGATCCCACTCTGGAGAACACCGCGCGCGGTTCGGAGGATGCCGGGCCGGCGCGGGAGGCGGGGATTCCGCCGGATGGCGGCGGGGGGCGAACGCGGCGCTCGTTCCCGCGGAAACACGCGCTGACGCTCGCCTTGGCGGCTGTGTTCCTCATAGGACTCGCCGTGCTGCTTTACCCCGTTGTGAGCGATTATATCAACGCGCTGCACCAGTCGCGCGTAATCGCGGAGTACCGTGAGAGCGTCACGCGCGTAGACGACGCGAGTTACGCGGCGTATCTCGACGAGGCGCGGGCGTACAACGGGCGCCTGAACGCCAAAAGCAACCGCTTTGTGCTGTCGGAGGAGGAACGGACGGAGTATGACTCTCTGCTGCGTGTTTCCGACACAGGAGTGATGGGTTATCTTGAGATTCCGTCTATCCGCGTGAAACTGCCCATCTACCACGGCACGGGGGAGGGCGTTCTGCAGGTCGGGATCGGGCATATGGAGGGCGCGTCTCTGCCGATCGGCGGCGTGGGCACGCACGCGGTCGTAACGGGTCACAGAGGGCTGCCATCGTCCACGCTCCTGACGGATTTGAATAAGCTGACCGAGGGAGATTTCTTCATGTTCGCGATACTCGACGAGGTTCTGACATATGAGGCCGACCACATCCTGACAGTGGAACCGGACGAATTGGACGCTTTGGACATCGACCCGGATATGGATTACGCGACGCTTGTCACATGTACCCCCTACGGTATCAACAGTCACCGGCTTCTGGTGCGCGGACACCGCGTGGATAACGCGGGCGGAAACGGCGTCCGCGTAGCGGCGGACGCGATCATGATCAAATCGACCCTTGCCGCCATGATCTTCGCGGCGCCGATGCTTCTGGGGCTCTCGATCGGCGTATTCATCAAATACAGACGGCGCGGGGAAAGGATAAAATGACAGGTGATATGCCAATGAGGAGATTGCTGAAACGAATCGTATATGTATCGCTGCTGCTCTCGCTGTGCGGCGCACGCTCTCTGCCGGCGCGCGCCGCGGAGGCGCCCGACTTGGAACGCGGCGGCAGCTTCACGATCGTAATGGAAAACGGCGGCGCCGCTATCCGCGGCGCGGAGATCACCCTTTACCGCGTCGCGGACACGAGAATCGAAGACGGGCGCTTCGTCTATACCGCCACGTCCGATTTCGCGGCCATTGGCGCGGATATCGGCGATCTCGATACGGAGAGAGACCTCTCCGCGGCGGCGGGTCTGCGCGATTTTGCCGCGCGCGGCGGTCTTGAGGGGACAGCGAAGACGACAGGCGCCGACGGCAAAGCGGCATTCACGCCGCTTTCTGTGGGACTCTATCTCGTCGCGCAGACCGGCTCGACCGATTCTTATTACGACATTCTCCCCTTTCTGCTGTCCGTTCCCATGGCCGACGCCGCTGGGACGGGGTGGATCTACGATATAGAATCGCTTCCCAAGACGGAGATAAGTCGGCGGTCCTATTCACCCGGACCCACGCCGGAACCCGAGCCCACGCCAAGAACTGAACCCACGCCGGAACCCGAGCCCACGCCAAGAACTGAGCCCGAATCCACGCCGGGATATGAACCAGAACCTACGCCGTCGGCTGAACCCGGATCTACACCGAGATATGAGCCCGAATCCACGTCGGGGTATGAATCTCAGCCTACGCCGTCGGCTGAACCCGGATCCACGTCAAGATCTGAACCCGAACCCACGCCAAGATCTGAGACGGAACCCACGTACGTACCTGAGCCGTCTCCCGGAGGTTCGATTCCGGAACCGCCGCCCGTACCCCTGGACGAGAACGATATGCCTTTGGGCGTGTGGAGATGGGATCCCGATCTCGAGGAATGGATATTGGATGAATTCCCTCCGTTAAGCGGCCTGAAGCTGCCGCAGACGGGACAATTGCGATGGCCGGTTCCGGTTATGGCCGGCGTGGGTATGATCCTGTTCGCGTCCGGATGGGCGGTCAAACGCGGGCAGGGCGGGAGCGGAACTCACGGTGAGGATGTCCGCAAACGATGAAAACAGACGCGAATCGCAGACGCGTGGATATTGGCGCCGCGCTGATGGCCGCGGGCGGGCTGCTTGTCTTGTCAGCGATTTCTCTTTTCCTGTACAACGATATGGACGACAAGCGGGCGAGCGCGTCCGCGTCGCGCGTCGCGTCCGCGCTCGCTCTGGAGATCGAAACGCGGGCGGCGGAAATGGCGCCCGGCGCGGCGATGGACGCTGACGGGGGGAGCGGAACGATTTCCATAGACGGAGAGACGTATATCGGCGTGCTGTGTGTTCCCGCGCTCGGCCTCACGCTGCCCGTGACGCGTGACTGGAGTTACGAAAAGCTGAAGAGATCGCCCTGCCGCTACAGCGGGAATATAGACGAGGACACCATGGTAATCGCCGCACACAACTACAGGCGGCATTTCGGGAACATCCGGAACCTGTCCCGCGGCGACGCGCTGACATTTACCGACGCCGGCGGCAAGGAATACGGCTATACCGTCGCGGAGATTGAGACGCTCGCGGCGACCGGCGTTGAGGAGATGACGGAAAGCGTATACGACATCACATTGTTCACCTGCACATACGGCGGCGCCGCAAGGGTGGCCGTCCGGTGCGTCCGAGCCGTTCCTTCCCCCGCCGCGCCTGACACCCCAGGAGGGGAATAGGAAAAGATGGGCGTGGTCCCGGACGGGGACGGGCGGCAGAATGCCGCCCCTACGGGCGCTGTGAACGGTGTGTCTGTGGGGGCGGCGTTTTGCCGCCTGTTTTTATTTTTTCATGGGCTTGTATACCCAAATTGTATCTGACATAAAGAAAATATCATAAGAAATTCTGAAAAATTAATGAATTCGCTTTTGCTACCCTCAAAAAACGAAGCAATTCCACGAAATATATAACAGATGATAAATGGGGCGTTCCATTGCCCCTGTTCATGATGACAGGAGATGCTGGATATGAGGTACAGAAAAGCGAAACACGCGGCTCAGCTGAGGCCATACCATGTTGTCATAAGCGCGGCGCTGATCTTAGGGATATGTATGCTCCTTGTGTCGCCGGGACCGGAGTTTACGGCCAGAGCGGACGGGGACGGCGTAAGTATGAATGTCTCCGGCAGTGTGTCCGGAACTCTGGAATCCGGCCAAGAGATTCAGTTTAAACTGGAATTTACGCGTAACGACCTGCTGGTACCCATTGACTTCAATGAGATTTATGAGGTTTATGTGCTGCGGGAATTTTATGAGAACGACATTCATTTGTCTTCCGACACCTTTGACGGTACGGATATTTTTCTGGCGACGCCTACCAGTGTGGTTTCAAAGGATTTTGGCGGCGGCAGCCGGGATTACACCCAATATGAGATCGGATTCAATCCGGCTTTACAGGGCCGGCTGGACGGCGAAAGCGGCGGAGAGGCGCTTTTAAGCACTTATGTGGTTATGTTCATGGATATATCCAGGGCTTATACGGAGACGACGACGCTGAAGCCTTTTGTGGTGAAGGATTCCACGGAGGTTCTGCTGGAAAAAGAGGTGGAGGTTCAGCCGCCGGCGCCCAAAGAGGAGTGGGTTTACGTAAATAAGTCCGTGGAGGCTTCTTATACGCCGCAGGAGGGCGGCGGATATAAGACGAATCCGGATGCGGGCAATTATGTGGAAGAAGGGTATTTGCTGAAATTCAGAATCTCGGTGTACGTACCGTGGGGCGCCGCTTCCCTGGAGCTTGACAAGATTGTGGAGGAGCTGAGACCGGGTTATACGGCCGTTTCGCCCGGCAGCACATTGACGATTGACGGGAATCCTGTGCATAATGTGAACCAGGGCTGGGTCAAAACCACCGGGGAGAATCCGAGGTATGAGTATTGGGAATACGACGTGAACCCGGACCGTAAGATTAGGCCGGACGGGCCGGATTATATCTGCTATTTTTACGCGACGGTCAATGGCTTAAAAAACGGTTCAACATACGATGATTTCGAGAATTTCGCGTATGCCTGCGCCCCGGACAATAAGAAATGGGGCGGTTCCTTCTATCCGACGAATGAGCGGAAGTACGATCTCGCCCTGGGAACCAAGGTGTGGGGAATCTGGCGGGGCGGACTGCTCATCAATAACAACGGCGTAGAAATGGGGAATATGCCCACGAACTACGACATTGAACCGGGACTCACGCTGACCGACGCGGTGGTCATGGCGGGGGACGTGGTCACGGTGGGCATTGTCGTGGAGAACTGGGAGATATTCGCGGTCAAAAATCCCGTGGTCGCCTTGTATGTGCCCAGGGGCTACAGCCTTATGACAGGCGACCCTCTCAACGAGGGATGGGTTTGGGACGCGGAGTACGCTAACCCATACGGCGGCGGCTGGACCCAGATCAACCGTTATACGAAGCAGCTGACCGGGACGGGCGGCGATCTGATCATTCCCGGCTATGACAGGAGCGATGTGTTTCAGGCGAAATTGACCGTCAATCCCAAGACAGACGGCATGGGCGACGTGGATTATTATTACGCGGCGGAGATCGCGTCCTTTGAGGATTTGTACGGAAACAACTCGGCGAATCCGGAAGATGGGCTCCTGGATAAGGATTCCTGGCCGGACGCGGATATTTTCAATGATTTGGTGGATAACAGGAGCGGTTTTAACAATTATTATGAAATCGACACATTCAAGAAACAGGTTGACAGCGTCCGCGGCGGGAACGCCAAGAACCCCGGTTCGCGTCAGGTGGAAGACGATTGGGACTTCGACCGGCTTCTGATGAAAGAGCCCGCGACAGACGGCGGGAACCCCCGGGCTTTGATCAAGGAAAGACTGAATCAGGCGGAAGGCGACGAGGTCAGAAGAATCTTTATGGGCGGAGGGCCGGCGGGCTATACCTATTTAAGCGACGACGGGCAGATTCGCCAGACCAAGACCGTATTCGTCTACCGTTTCGTAGTCAATGAGTTTGGGAAGGAGCAGTTCCTAGACGGCGTGACGCTGACGGATACTCTGCCGGACGGTCTGATGTTCGCCAAAGTCGTCAACGGGTATAACAATAAGGAGATATACGGCTTTGGCATGAGGGTGACCTACGGGATTCCTTTGGTGAAGACTGAGACGTATCCCGACGGCGTGATTTCAGCGGCGCCGGGCATGAGCCAGATGAATTTCATGCGCAGCGGGTACGCGGAACATCTGACGGGCGCGAACGCGAATAAATCTGTGGCGCCTGACGGCAGCGCGGAATACATCTGGTCCAAGGCAAACGGCATCGGCGTCAAGGAGGACGATGTGGGTATGCCGGACAGCTACGCCAACGGGCTGACGCTGCGCTTCGACAACGCAGGGCAGGTGACCTTTGAGGCCGAGGAGATCAATCACGCTCAGATCGAGGTGTTCCTGGCCGTCGCCGTGGACGTCAGCGATATCGACATGAAAAAAGAGTACAGGAATTCGGCGGTTCTGACCTACGATCAGGAAGTAGTCTCGGTAACGGAAGATACCGTCATTACCTGGGAATTCAATGTGGGCAGCGCTTATGTGAAGAAATTCGTTCGGTCCGCCGCGGATGACGCGTATGTGGATTACAACCGTCTCAATATTCTGCCCGGCGCCGCCGGCGATTCGCAGACCATCGGATACCGGATCAGAATCCGGGCGACGAATGATTTCGCGGGCGGTGTGCTGAGCGGGGCAAGCGCCATTGTGGATCACCTGCGGAAAGAGGGGCTTCAGATTGACTCGGTGAGCATTCATGTGACTGGGGAGCGGGGCGGCGGATTTGACGCCAACGGGAATCTCACGGGAAGCGTTTCCGCGATCCCGAGCGCGGGCGATATCATCAAAGCCGAATATAGTCCGGGTACGGGCGATCTGCGGATCACCAACGACCGGGCGGTGGCAAGAAATTCCGCGTTCTATGTGGATTTTGACGTGACTTATGAGAGCATTCCTCACGGAACCTATATCGACAACTACGCTGGATCTTTGGTAAAATCCGTTCAGCCTCTGAAGCTGACCGCGGTCAAAACGGACGGGGCGGATCCGCTGGACGGGGCTGAGTTTGATGTGTATTACGCGGGCGCGGACGGGAAGGCGGATACCGGCGCTCCGGTTCTGGATCTGGACGGCGATCCGGTGAAGGTCGCCGGAGACGGGAACAATTCAGATTATGGGAACACGTTTGAGTTTGTCCCGGCGGATTATCTGGACCGGAACGAGTGGGCGCTGGTGTTTGTGGAGACCGTGACGCCGGTTGGCTATGAGGATCATGAAGGCAGCGCGTTCTCTGTGAAGGTTGTGAAAGCGGCAGACGGCAGCTTGTCTTTCAGCCTGGCGGGCGATCCGGGGGATCTGACGCTGAATCAGGCGGACTCCGGCGATACACTCACCATCGTAAATTCGAGCCCGAGCCCAAGTCCGAGTCCGAGCCCGACGCCAACGCCAACGCCAACGCCAACACCAACACCGACACCAACGCCGACGCCGACAGCAACGCCGGAACCGACACCAACGCCGACACCAACACCGACACCAACGCCGGAACCGACACCAGAACCGACACCGGAACCGACACCAGAACCGACACCGGAACCGACGCCAACATCGACACCGATACCAACGCCGAGCCCGACACCGACGGCCGCGCCGACGCCGAGCCCGAGTCCCAGTCCGTCGCCGAGCCCGACACCGACAGCCGCGCCGACGCCGACGTTTGTGCCGCCTGTGCCGCCCCCGACGGAGGAGCCTCCGATTTTCTCGCCGGCCGATCCTACGCCCACACCCACGCAGCCGGCTCCCGCGCCAACGGCACGGCCGACGCCCGCGCCCACACAGCCGGCGCCGACCCCAGCGGCGAGGCCCACACCGACGCCGACGCCAAGGCCCGTGCCGACGACCGAAGAACCGCCGGCGACCGATCCGACGCCGGATCCCACATCTACGCCCACACCGGCGCCCACTCAACCGACGACCACCAGGCCGAGGCCCTATTCCCCGCCTGATGATTCCGATAATCCTCCGACGACAGCCGCGCCGACGGATTCTCCCAGCCCCAGCGGCCCCACGAATCCCACCGACCCGTCGGAAACAGCCGTACCGCCGGCGACGTCCCAGCCGGCTGATCCTACGGATCCTCCCGGCACGGCGCCGGATGAAGACGGTCCGTATCCCCCGCCCCCCGGCGCGCCCATTGATCCGGGGACGCTGGACCCGAACGATCCGCCCAGATTTCTGGAACCCATTGACGACGAACTGATCCCCGAGGGTTGGGTGCAGGTTCGCAGAGTGGATCCGGATACGGGAGAGGACTACTGGACCCTTTTACCGGAAGATATGCCATTGGGCGTAGCGGTGCCCAAGACCGGAGGCGGCTCTGTTGTGACGGCCGTTATGATCCTTCTGAGCGTGGCCGTTTTAGCCGGAGTATTGATGGTCATAAGGAGGGATGGGAAGATATATCAGATAAAGCATTAAGTATTCAACCTTTTACGGTTAAAACTTCATAGTCAACTTCCGTTAAAAATCGCGGGAACGATGTCCGCGGTTTTTAACGGAAGTTAATATTGACTAAATTAATCCAGAAAATATATACTATATTATGCAACGAGATTAGGGAGGGAAATATGCTTATATCCAGAGAATGCGATTACGCCATCCGTATTATGAGACAGCTGGCGGACGGAGAGAAGAAAACAACGGAAGACATTTGCGTCAAAGAAAGAATCCCAACGCCCTTTGCCTATAAGATTTTGAAAAAATTAGAGAAATCGGGTTTTGTGCGCTCGTTTCGCGGCGCCCGGGGAGGGTACTCCCTGATCAAAGACCCCGCTGTCTTTACCCTTTACGACATATTCATAGCGATGGGGGAGCAGATGGAATTGACCGCTTGCTTGAAGGTGGATTTTGAGTGCCCTATGAACCCTTCCGGGACGGAATGCGGCGTTCATAAGGAATATATCCGGCTGCAGGAATTGGTTTTTGCCGGAATGCAAGAAAAAACCATGCAGGAACTGTTGGGTTGACGCGGAGACAAAAGCCGGGAAAGAAAAACCGGGAAACAAAAGATGGAGGTGAAGGATACAAATGATTGAGACTTTGTACGGATGTTCCACATGCGCCAGCGCGGACAAGGCGCTGGAGACTTTTATCGCGGGTTTGCCGATGGAGACCTCCCATCACAGGGTAGAGAGTCAGGAAACGAAATGCGGCTTCGGATTGCAGGGGGTGTGCTGCAGGCTTTGCGCCAACGGGCCTTGCCGGATCACGCCGGAATCCCCCAGGGGCATATGCGGCGCGACGCCGGATGTGATGGTCACGCGGAATTTCCTGAGGGCGGTGGCTTCCGGTTCGGGATGTTACATACATGTGGTGGAGAACATCGCGCTGAATCTGAAGAACACGGCGCTGGTCAAGGGCCGGCTCCGGGGATTGCAGGCGTTGGAGCGGCTGTGCCGGATTTTTGACGTGGGCGGCGCGGACGATCACGAGAAAGCCCTGAATGTGGCGGAAGCGGTTCTGAAAGATTTGTACAAGCCGGAGTACGAAAAGATGGAATTGGTGGAGAAGATGGCCTACGCGCCGCGCTTCAAGAGATGGAAGGAGTTGGGCATTTTGCCTGGCGGCGCCAAATCGGAGGTGTTCAAGGGCGTGGTGAAATGTTCCACCAATCTGAATTCCGATCCGGTGGATATGCTTCTGGACTGTTTGAGGCTGGGGATTTCTACGGGGATCTACGGGCTGACTTTGACGAACTTGCTGAACGACGTGCTGCTGGGTGAGCCGGAGATCCGCATGGCGCCGGTGGGCTTGCGGGTGATCGATCCGGAGTACATCAATATTATGATTACGGGGCATCAGCACGCGATGTTTGTGCATCTTCAGGACAGGCTCACGGAGGACGATGTGGTGGCCAGGGCTAAGGCCGCGGGGGCCAAGGGCTTCCGCCTGGTGGGCTGCACTTGCGTCGGTCAGGATTTGCAGCTGCGGGGCGCGCATTATACGGCGATTTTTGACGGACACGCCGGCAATAATTATACCAGTGAGGCGATTTTGGCCACGGGGGCTATCGACGCGGTGCTGTCGGAGTTCAACTGTACGCTGCCGGGGATCGAGCCCATCTGCGACGGGCTTTGGATCAAGCAGATCTGTCTGGACGATGTGGCGAAGAAAGCCAACGCGGAATATAAGCCTTTTGTCTTCGCGGAGCGGGAACGGGTCAGCAATGAGATCATTGATGAGGTGCTGGGCGCTTATGCCGCCCGCAGAGGCAAGGTGGAGATACGTATTCCGGAGAATCACGGGAATGATCAGACGCTGACGGGGGTCAGCGAGGTTTCGCTGAAGAATTTCCTGGGCGGCAGCTGGAAGCCGCTGATCGACCTGATCGCTTCCGGGCAGATCAAGGGTCTGGCCGGGGTCGTGGGATGTTCCAATCTGACGGCGGGCGGACATGACGTGCTGACGGTGGAGCTGACCAAGGAACTCATTGCCAGGGATATTCTGGTGCTGACCGCGGGATGTTCTTCGGGGGGCATCGAGAACTGCGGCTTGATGACGCCGGAGGCGGCGGAGCTGGCGGGGCCCAAGCTGCGGGCGGTATGTCAGCAGCTGGGCATTCCGCCGGTGCTGAATTTCGGGCCGTGCCTGGCGATCGGGCGGCTGGAGATTGTGGCCACGGAGATCGCGGAGGCGCTGGGCGTGGATATGCCGCAGCTGCCGCTGGTTTTGTCCGCGGCTCAATGGCTGGAGGAACAGGCGCTGGCGGACGGCGCTTTCGGGCTGGCGCTGGGACTGCCTTTACATCTGGGGCTGCCGCCTTTTGTCACGGGCAGCAAGGTGGCGGTCAAGGTTTTGACGGAGGATATGAAGCAATTGACGGGGGGGCAGGTCATCATCAACCCTGACGCGAAGAGTTCGGCGGAGCAATTGGAGGCGATCATTCTGGAAAAACGCGCCGCCTTGGGGCTGTAGAAAGGGGGCCGCGGTTTATGAGACGGATTTTTATCGATCAGGAAAAATGCGATGGCTGCAAGAACTGTACCATCGCCTGTATGCAGGCTCACCGGGAGGATCAGGGGACGGTTTATGACCTGGATTTGACGGACGCGCGGAATGAGTCGCGCAACACCATTGTTCAGATGGGGGCGAAATACATCCCTTTGTTTTGCCGGCACTGCGACGAGCCGGAATGTCTGGCTTCCTGTATGAGCGGCGCGCTCTACAAGGATCCGGGGAGCGGGCATGTGCTGTATGACGAGGAACGCTGCGGCGCCTGTTTTATGTGTGTGATGAACTGTCCTTACGGGGTCGTCAAGCCGGACCGGCTGACGCGGGGCAAGGTGGTCAAATGCGATTTTTGCGTGAAGGATGAGCAGAATCCCAATTGTGTGAAATCATGTCCCAAGAAGGCCATCTATGTGGAGGAGGTGTTGGCGTGAAGCATGTGGTCATTGGCGCGGGCGCGGCGGGCATCGCCGCTGTAAAGACCATTCGGGCGCTTCGGCCTGAGGATGATATTCTGATGATTTCGCAGGACGCGCAGGTTCATTCCCGATGTATGCTGCATAAATACATCAGCGGGGAGCGGAGCGGGGAGAGCTTGAGCTTTCTGCCGGAGGGGTTTCTCGATGGATTTGAAGGGGCTGGCGGCGGCGGGGCCGGGGCCGGCGGGGCCACTGGCGGCGCGGTCGCTGGCGCGGGAGCCGGTTTCGCCGGAGCCGGGGGGGCCGGGGCCGCTGGAGCCGGGAACACCGCCGGGACCGGGGCTGGTTCCGCCGGGGCCGTACATACCGCCGGCATAGAGATTTCCGGGGGCGCCAGGGTTTCCGGAGGCGTCGTCGGCACGGGCGCCAGGGTTTCCGGGGGCGCCGGTTTCGCCGGTTCTGTCGCCGCCGGCACGGGGGCTTCCGGAGGCGCCGGGGGTTCCGCCAGTTCCGGAGGATCCGGAGCGGGTTCCGGAGTCGCCAGGGCCGGAGTCCCCGGCTCCGGAGCGGGTTCCACCGGATCCGGCGCCGCCGGCGCTCCCGGCGCGGGCAAAGGCGGGAAGCTGGAGTGGCTCCGGGGGCAGTCAGTGTCGCATATTGACACGGCGGCAAAGACCGTGACCGCCGGCGGCCGGGCTTACCCTTATGACCGGCTGTTAGTCGCCACCGGCGCCAACAGCGTGGTTCCGCCCATCGGCCAGCTGCGCACAGCCACAAACGCCTTCGGGCTGCGGCATCTGACGGACGCGGCCGCCATCCGCGATTACGCGCGGAAAGCGGAAAAGGTCGCGGTCATCGGCGCGGGCCTGGTGGGCTTGGACGCGGCCTACGCCTTGATGGAACTGGGTAAGAAGGTGACCGTCGTCGAAATGGCGGAGACGGTTTTGGCGCTGAATCTGGACGCGCACGCGGCGGCGGCTTATCAGGCGGCTTTCGAGGCGCATGGCGCCGTGTTCCACTTGGGCCGGAAGGCGGCGAATACGGTCAGCGACGGGGAAGGGCGGATTACCCGGCTGGAACTGGATCAGGGAGCGGTGGATTGTGACATGGTGGTGATGGCGCTGGGGGTGCGGCCGGCGGTGGAGCTTCTCGAAGGCAGCGGCATCACCGTGGAACGGGCGGTGAAGGCAGACGCCCGCCTGCGTACCAGCGCTCCGGATGTTTACGCCGCCGGGGATGTGGCGGGTCTGTCCGGCGTCTGGCCCAACGCGGTCAAGCAAGGGGAAGTGGCCGGAAAGAATATGTGCGGGCTGGACGTGGAGTATACCGATACCTTCGCCATCAAGAACACCGTCAATTTCTTCGGCCTGGTCACACTGTCCGTGGGCGCCGTCAATCCCCAGGCGGGGGACGAGGTAATCGTCCGGGAGGACCGGTTCCATTATAAGAAGTACATCCTCCGGGACGGAACGGTGGCGGGCGTCATCCTCCAGGGAGACATCGCCGGCAGCGGCTTCTGGCAGTATTTGATTAAGAACCGTATTCGCGTGGATACATTGGGCAAGCCTGTGTGGAAGCTGTCATACGCCGATTTTTACGGAGTGGAAGCCAACGGGGAGTACAAGTGGGTCGTTTGAGCCGTTTAGCTGGCTGAGCCATCCCTAAAGCAGCGAAAACACGATGATGCCCAGACAGAGCAGGACGTACAGAATGACGCCGGGGTTCAGATAAACGGTTCTGAACCGCCGGCCTTTCTGTATCTCCTCCGCGGCAGGCAAAAAGACCAGTTTCCGGCTTTTTACAATCAGCAGCACCAGACCCGTCACCGACAGGCCCAGCAGCAAAAGGCCGTATAAGCCGAATATCAGCAGTCCCGGAATGATGTCCCGGTACGCGGAAATATCCCCTGGATTCGCGGCGCCCATTCGGGTCAGCGCCTCCAGATCCACGAAGGACAGCACCCACGGAGCGACCACAGACCCCATGAAATTGATGATGGCGTGCAGCGCGATAGAATAACGAAGCCGCCCCGTCCGGGTGTATACATAGGCAAAGACCAACCCGAGCCCGAAGGCGTAAAAAAACTGAAGCAGATTCCCGTGGAACAGAGCGAACGCGGCGGCGGAGAAAAAAATCGCCGGTTTTTCACCATATTTTGCCGAGCGGTCGATGATTTGTTTCCGGAATATGTATTCTTCAATGATGGGCGCAAGGATTACCACCACCACAACCTTCATCGGATTGGCGTCAAAAATATAGTCCAGCAGGCCGTTTTCGGCGGTTCCGCCCGAGAGGACGTAAGACAGAAGAAAACCGACGATATTGCCGCCATACATAATGGGAAAGCATATAAGCAAGATCGACAGGAAATTCCCGGCGCCCAGACGGTTCTCCTGCCGCGGTTCGGAGGGAATCCTTCCGAACCGCCACTGCCCGACCGGAACGGCGACCAGGTAAAGCGGAACAAAAGTCGTCAGCCACATGACCCACGACGAACTGAACGCCGAATTCTCCCCGCCCGTCAGAATCGGCAAACCGTACATCAAAGCCAATTGCAGCGCCGCCGCAATCGCCATGACCGTAAAAAGCACAAAACCAATTTGTGAAAACAGCTTTTTTTCCATAAACAATCCCCACCTCCTTAAACATTATATCACAACGCAGCGTCTTATACGACCCAAACCGGCGCAAATACCACGGTAACCACATGCGGGCGGAATGACGGGGAAAATTCACGTTTGCCAAAGACGGGCGGCAGGATGCCGCCCCTACAATATGCGTCATCGTGGTATCCGTAGGTGCGGCATCCTGCCGCCCGGAACCGTCCGAAAACGTCAAAAATCGCATCGTTAACACAATATATAGCGTGTCGTTTCAACCGAATGACCCCATATATTGTGTGTTGGCAATATTTAGGGCGCGTTTTCGGACAGTCTGGCCCGTCTTTGGAGGGGAATTTTACTGGATTTTACCACATATTGGATCGCGGGTCTTGCCAAACGGGGATTGATTTGTTGGCGTATCCGCGCTATAGTATTATGAGGATGCGGCGGCGCAACATTCAGACTTCAGGATTCTGATATTACATTTTGTCATTTCGGGCTTAATCCGGAATCCAAAAGAAGGAGAATACGCAATAAAGGATAAAATAGTGTCATATCAGGGACGTTCTTTCATACATAAGCCGCGTGTACACGCGCCGAGTGAGCGCGAGCGTAAGCGCTGGCGCCGGCGTATGGTATCCGTGTATTCCGCCGCTCATTTTCTTGTGGACTTCGCCTGCGCCTTTTTGATGTTTCGCGCCGCTGCGGGAACACCGGACTGGTATCTCTGCGTGCTGCTTTATAATTTTTGCGCGTTCGCCACGCAGATGCCCCTGGGCGTTCTCGCGGATCAATGGGATCGGAACTCTTTATTTGCGGCCATAGGCTGCGTCCTTGTGGGAGCGGCGTTTGGGCTCCGGTATTTTCCTGTCGCGGCGGCCGTGACCCTCGGCGTTGGCAATGGGATGTTTCATGTGGGCGCGGGGGTTGACGTCCTGAATATCAGTGAGGAAAAAAGCGGCGCCCTCGGCGTCTTTGTCTCCCCCGGCGCGTTTGGGATCTATCTGGACTTCCCGTGGAAAAACACTGGCTGCTGGGGC
>JAISDM010000208.1 GCA_031264885.1 Peptococcaceae bacterium
CCGCTCCCGCCACTCCCCCCGCGTCAGGCGGCGGTGGCGGCGGGATATCCGGCGGAGGCGGCGGCGCGGCTGCTTCAGGATTATGGGCGGCCCCCGTGGCAAGCATGGATATATCCGTGGACTATTCCCAGTCCGGTGGCGCCGCCACACTGATCCTTCCGGACAGCAAGATCAACAGTATTATTGAAAGAACCCGGGAACAATCGAAAAGCCTGGTAACCATCGACCTCTCCGGAGCGGCAAACGCCACCTCCGCGGGCATCCCTAAGACCGCGCTCAGCGGACTGGCGGAAGCGGGCCTGTCGGTGGAAGTCAGACTGCCCCAGGGATCTGTCGCGTTGTCCGCCGCGGCGGCGCGATCCGCGGCGGCGCAGGCAGCGGGAAACAATCTCTCCGTCGGTGTGAGATCCGTGAGCCCCGCCTCCCTGAACACCCGCCAGCAGGCGGCGGTCAAAAGCGCGTCAGTCTACGACGTTTCATTGACAAGCAATAATCATGATATTGCGGATCTAAGCGGCGGACTGGTCACCGTCACTCTCCCCTATACCCTCAAATCCAGCGAAAAATCCGCCGACATGGCGGTCTGGCGCTTGGACGGCGGCGGCGATACCCAGAAGATGAACGCCGCGTATGACACCCCGGCCGGAAGGATGATCTTCACCACAGACCATCTCTCCCTGTATATCATAGGCGTCGATCCGGGGCAGCCGCAGCCGGCCGGAAGCGCCGCGTGGACGAACCCCTTCGGCGATGTGAAAGCAAGCGACTGGTTCTACGGCGATGTGGCCTACGCGCACGCCGCCGGACTCTTCGGCGGGGTAAGCGCCGGCGCGTTCAGCCCCAACACCCCCATGAGCCGCGCCATGCTGGTAACGGTCATCGGCAGACTGGCGGGCGCCGGCGCCGGCGGTTACGCCAACGCAAGCAGCTTCAGCGACGTCGCCGCCGGGCAGTATTACGCGCCCTATGTGGCCTGGGCCCACGCCAACGCCATCGTCAACGGCGTAAGTGATTCCGCCTTCGCGCCCGACGCGCCGGTCAGCAGACAGGATCTGGCCGTGATGCTGATGAATTATGTGCGGTTCACAGGCAAGCTCCTGCCCGTGAAACAGGCATACGGCGGCTTCGCGGACAGCGCGGATATCGCCGCTTACGCCAGACCGGCGGTAGAAGCCCTTTATCAGGCGGGAATCATCGGCGGCAAACCCGACAACCGCTTCGACCCCGGCGGCAGCGCCACACGCGCCGAAGTCGCGGCGATCCTGCGCAGGTTTAACGAAGCGTAATATCGTGAACGCAATATATACCGTGCCGCGGTTCGTTGTTTGAAAAAATTCCCCTCCTTGGAGGGGTGGTTCCGTCGGCCACGCACCACCCCTGCCCCTCCCAGGAGGGGGAATAAAAGACGCCTGATCTCTGAAACCCGCGTCCGCAAAGACGGGCGGCAGAATGCCGCCCCTACATATACATCATTCACGGTCCCGTAACCATGGAATATTTTTAAAAAAAAATTCGTATTGACAAAACATTCGCTTCGTGTTATCTTAATCTTGCCAGCAGATAGTGCATCAATTTCTGGGGCATAAACATCCTTTCCTTACATTCCTTGGATTCATTACAGAAAAGCCGGGCTTTCAGCCAGCCCGGCTTTTCTGTGGTTTTTTTTATATTGCGTACATCCCGTCCTATTCTTCATCGGATTCGTCTTCATCGAACCCGACCGCGCCGCCGCCTGTTTCTTCCAGAGACCGCCCAAGAGGCTGCTCCAGGGGCTCAAGAGGCGTCCCCGCCCCCGCCGCGTCCGCCGCCTTCGCCGCCGCGTACTCCAGCATATCCGCGCCCGCGGCGTCCGCCACAGTCGCCGGCTCGTCCTCCGGCTGCCCGTCCAAAGCTTGCTGAACCGCTTCCGCTTCCCTATCCGCCTCGGCGTCCTTGACGCTTAAACTGACGCGCCTTCTTTCCAGATCGATATCCAGGATTTTGACATTGACTTGCTGCCCTGCCGTAATCACCTCATCCACCTTGGACACCCGGAAATTGGCCAGATGAGAGATATGCGCCAGCCCCTCTACGCCCGGTTCCAGCTCGATAAACGCGCCGAAAGCCACAGTCCGCATGACCTTACCCTTGAAGGTTTCGCCCACAGGGTATTTGGTGTCGAGGGTATCCCACGGATTGGGAAGCAGCTGCTTCAATCCCAGAGATACCTTCTCTTTCTCCCGGTCGGTTTTGAGAATGAAAACCTCGATCTCCTCATTGACGCTGACCACATCCGAAGGCTTGTTGACCTTGCCCCAGCCCATTTCCGACACATGCAGCAAACCGTCCACACCGCCCAAATCCACAAAGGCGCCGAAATCCGTAAGCCGCCTGATGATGCCTTTCCGAACCTCTCCCTCCTGAATGCTTCCCCAGAACTCTGCCTTCTTCTCCTTATATTCCGTTTCCAGAACAATCCTCTGAGACAAAACCACCTTTCTGGAGGATTTGTTCAATTCGATGATCCTCATCCGGAGCGTCTGATGCAGGTAATCGTTCAGGTTCTTGACAAAGGAACGGGACACCTGCGAGGCGGGCACAAAGCCGCGAATGCCCACATCCACCAACAAACCGCCCTTCACCACCTCAATGACAGGCGCTTCGATGATTTCACCTTTTTCGTAGGATTCTTCCAATTTATTTAATCTCTCTTCAAAAATCACATTTTTATGGGAAAGGACGATGTTGCCCTCCCGGTCTTCCTTCAAAACCTCGCATTTTATTTCATCCCCGATTTGGAAGAAAGTCAACGGGTCCACCTTCGTGAACGCCAGTTCCGAAGCGGGAATCACGCCTTCCGATTTGTGCCCGATATCCACCAGTATCTCGTCGGAAGAGATCTTAACGACCGTCCCGGTCACAATGTCTCCGGGATTGAATTCCCGGCAGCCCATTTCCGCTTCCATTTCAGAGAAACTGCCTTCCCCGGCGCCGTCTTCATCGTCCCGGTCCGCACTGTCTTCCCCAGAGCTGTCTTCCGCCTCCCGGACCGTCCCCGTCCCCGTACCGGCAGCTCCCACAGGGGCGGCGCTCACTTCCGCGTCCTGCCCCGCGCCCGCTCCCACAGGGGCAGCGCTCGCTTCCGCGTCCTGACTCACATCCGCTTCCCCAGAGGCAACGCTCACTTCCGCGGCGCTGTCTTCCGCCGCGTCCTGGTTCATATTTTTCTCCGAATTTTGATTCGAATTTTCTTCCATGTTTTGGTTCAGATTTTCTTCAATATTTTGATTCGTAATCTCTCCCATGTCCTGATTCATACCCTCTTCCATGTCTTGATCCGACCTGTTTTCCAACTCTTGATCTTTAAACTCTTCCATCTTATCCATAACCTCCTTGATTATCCACTCAGGAGTCGAGGCCCCCGCTGTGATCCCAACCGTCTCAATCCCATCGAACCATTCCGATTTTATTTCTCCGGCACTCTCAACGATCCACGCCTTCTTCCCCTGGTTTTGACAAAACTCCTTCAGTTTGGTCGTATTTGAACTTCCCCTGTCGCCGGCCACAAGAAACGCGTCGACGCCGGGCGCCAATTCCTCCGCCGCGCGCACCCGCTCCTCGGTGGCGGAACAGATCGTCGTCAAAACGGAAGGTTCATACCCTTTATTCTTAATGCGCTCAATTAGCCTCGAAAAACGCCGGCGGCTTTCGGTGGTTTGAGCCATCACCGCCAGTCTGGAACCCAGAACCAAACCCTCCAGGTCCCGCTCGCTTTGAAGTACAATACACCGGCCACAGCTCCATTCCTGATAAGACTTGACCTCCGGATGCTCCGGATCCCCCAGAATAAGAACCTGATAATCATTCCTGATATACTCGGAGGCCAGCTGCTGCGCCTTCAATACCTGCGGACAAGTCGCGTCCACAACCCGGCAGCCCATCTCATCCAATCTCGCGTAGACACTGGGCCCGGCGCCGTGGCTGCGGACCACTACCGTCTTCCCGCGGGGCAGCGCCTCAATGGATATGGGGGATATGGGAACGATCCCCTCCTCCCGTAACGCCGCCACCACCCGCGCGTTGTGTATCAAGGGACCCAATGTATAGATGTCCTCCCCCGTCCGCTTAACCGTTTCGCGCGCCATGCTCACCGCTCTGGACACGCCATAGCAGAAGCCGGAACGCTTCGCCCGGGATATCTTCAACCGGATCCACCCCTGTCCAAAAGAGCGGCGACATCATCGCGAAGCCGGGAAGAAATCTGATCCTCATCCTTCAGGCTGAGCTTTTTGCCGGAGTATTCCGCCAGCGTCACAGGCGTCCCCACCGACAGCCGAACCCTCCGCCTGAATCCGGACGGGAACAGATTCCGCGTGTTGCTTACCGCCGCCGGTATCAGCAAGGCGTTGGTTTTGGCCGCGAACATCACGGCGCCGGGACGGAAAGGCGCGATCTCACCTGTTAAACTTCTCCTGCCTTCGGGAAAAATCAAAATCAACTCCCCCTGTTTGAGCAAATCCGATACTCGTTTTAACGCCTCCCGGTCCAACGCGCCCCGTTTGAGAGGGATCGCGTGAAGCAGCCGGGTCAGAATAGAAGAAAAAAAAGGATTTTTGAACAATTCCGCCTTCGCCAGATAATATACGGGACGCTTCACCAAACCGCCGATAAAAACAGGATCCCAATTGCTGCGGTGGTTGGAAACCAGAATGGCGGCGCCTTTCTTGGGGATTTGACCGAGACCGGCCGTCTCCACCCGGTTGAATATCCGCAGAAACAAACCGACCAGAATCCGGAGAAAATTATATACCACCTGGCTTACGCTCCTTTTGGCATATTTCCAAAACAGCCGAAACCGTTTCCTCGAAACTCAGCCGCGACGTGTCCACCACCACCGCCTCGGGAACCCTGGTCAGCGGGCTGGCGTCCCGGCCGGCGTCCCGGACATCCCGGTTCCGCATCTCCTCCAGAAGATCCGGATATTCCTGCCGGATCCCCTTTTGGGTCAGTTCCAGCAAACGGCGGCGCGCCCTCTCTTCCAATGACGCGGTCAAAAAAATCTTGCGTTCCGCCTGAGGCAGTATCACAGCGGCCACATCCCGTCCGTCCATCACCACATCACGCGCTCCCGCCAGGGCCCGCTGCTTCTCGACCATCACCCGCCGGACCGGGGCGTGGGCCGCCGTCCGCGAAACCAAACGGTCGATCTCCGGCGTCCGGATCAGTCCGGTCACATCCGTCCCGCCGCACATGACCCGCTGAGCGCCGTCCGCCCCTCTGTGAAAACAGACGGACATGTCCCGCGCCAGAGAAGTCAAAGCCGCCGCGTCGTCCGGATCGACACCGTTTTGGACCGCCTTCCATGTCAGCGCCCGGTACATGGCGCCCGAATCAATATAAACAAAACCCAGCCGGTCGGCGACAAATTTCGCCACAGTACTCTTGCCCGCGCCGGAAGGGCCGTCAATGGCAATCTGAATAATGTTCACATCCTTACATACCGTCATTATTTTACCACAAGAATCGGTGAAAAGCGATATCATTCCCAATGTTTTTTTATCAGAGAGATAACATCTGAATTTTATTATAGATTCACAAAAAAATCAAGTGATTACGACAAATCATCTCCCTCTTTCAGCGCGCGGATTTCCGGGCCAGACTGTCCGAAAACGCACCCTAAATATTGCCAACACACAATATATGGGGTCATTCGGTTGAAACGACACGCTATATATTGTGTTAACGATGCGATTTTTGACGTTTTCGGACGGTCTCGGGCGGCAGAATGCCGCCCCTACGGTACCGTGTATGCCGCATTTGTAGGGGCGGCATTCTGCCGCCCGTCTTTCAGCGCGCGGATTTCCTCTTCCGTCAATTTGCGCAAAGCGCCGGCCGGCAAATCCGACAGCTGTACCGGCCCGATGGCCACGCGCTTCAATTCCAGGACGGAGAGATCCGCGGCCAGACACATCCGGCGTATCTGCCTTTTTTTGCCCTCGCGCAGAATAAACTCAAGGACCGCCCCGCCCTCGGCCGCGGAGAGCTTCCGCACCCCCGCGGGCAGAGTCCGCGATCCGTCCTCCAGCACGACCCCCTGCCGCAATTGCCGGAGTTTGTGAGCGTTCACTGTGCCGCCGGCCGTCACGATGTATTTTTTTTCGACCTTATATCTGGGATGGATCAGCCGGTTGGCCAATTCCCCGTCATTGGTCAGAAGCAGCAGCCCCTCGGACATCAGATCCAGCCTGCCCACCGGGAAGAGGCCCAACCCCCCGGGGATATAGCGGCTCAAGTCGGGCCGGCCCCTGGAATCGCTCAGAGCGGTCAATACCCCCTTGGGTTTGTGAAACGCGTAATAAAGTTTCTCCCGGACCGGCGTGAGGATTTGATCCCGAAGCTCCACCCGGTCCTGCCCGGGGTCGATCTGAACGCCCATTTCGGTGACGGTCCGCCCGTTGACGCGGACTTGTCCCATAGCGATCAGGCTTTCCGCCTTTCTGCGGGAAGCCGCGCCGCACCGGGCGATGTATTTATGCAGCCGTTCCAAACATATCCCGCCCCACCTATAGTTTCATAAATAAAGATACCCAAACGAATCCCGCGGCGTAAACGGTCAGATCCGCCAGGAGCCCCGTTTTTAACGCGTAACGGTGATCCTTGACCCCCACCGAGCCAAAATACATGGATATCACGAAAAAAGTCGTGTCCGTGCCGCCCTGGTAGACGCCGGCCAGCCACCCTGGCCACGAATCCGGACCGGAGGTTTCCAGAATATCCATCAATACGCCCAAACTGGCGCCGCCGGAGAGAGGCCGGACGATCATCAGCGGAATGACCTCCGCCGGGAACCCGGCGAAGTCCAGCGCCGGCGCGAGCAAGCGGCCCAGGGCGCCGATGGCGCCGGATTCCCGCAGAAGCGTAATGGGAAACATAATGGCCGCGAAATAAGGGATCAGCTGAACCGCCTGGGTGAACCCTTCCTGGGCCCCCTCCACAAAGCAGTGATAAATGGGCGCGCGTTTCCACATCCCATAGACAAAAACAGACAGCAGAAACCCCAGCAGAACCCATTCGGAGATCCAACCCGGAAACCGCTGCGCCGTCATCACGGTTTCCTGAAAAACCGGTCCAGCGCCAGCGCCGTCACGCTGCCGGTCAGACCGGTCAAAACAGCCGCGGGCAGAATCGCGCCCGGACTCGCGGAACCCGCCAGAGAACGCGCGCTGATCACCGTGGCGGGAATCAGCGTCAGACTGGCGGTATTCATAGCCATAAAGGTACACATGGCGCCGCTGGCCCTGTCAGGCTCCGGATTCAGCTCCTGGAGCGACTTCATAGCCGACAGCCCGAAAGGCGTAGCGGCGTTGCCCATCCCCAGGACACTGGCGGAAATATTCATGATCATCGCGCCCATCGCCGGATGGTTTCGCGGCACATCCGGGAAGAGGAAGCCCATCAGAGGCCGCGCCACAGCCGCTGTCTTCGCGATGATCCCTGATTTCTCAGCGATTTTTAAAATCCCGAGCCAGAAGGTCATCAAACCCGCCAGCTCCAGCGCGTAAGTCACCGCCGACTTCGCGGAACGCAGCGCCGTATCGAGAATCAATTGCGGATTCCCCGAAACCACCGCCCAAACCGTCCCGATCAGAATCAAACCGAACCATATCCGGTCAATCATGGACCCAACCCCCAAAAGCGCAGCCGCCAAACCGTATGATTCAGTATATGCCCGTTTGAACAGCGTATGCCATTTGGATTCCGAGACAAGCCCGGAATGACAGCAGGAACGATTCGCGATTTGACCGGCGCCTACCGTAGGCGGGCGGCAGAATGCCGCCCCTACATATGCATCATCCACGGTATCGCAGGGCGTAGGGGCGGCATCCTGCCGCCCGTCTTTGCGCAGCGCCGTTCCCCGCCATTCGCGTCCCGCCCCACGGCGCCCCCCGTCACCGTAGGGGCGGCATTCTGCCGCCCGCATTCGCATCCCGGCGCCCCCCTTATCCGGGCAGCACATTCTCCTGATTCACCTTCAGAAAGCAGATATCTTTTTTCAGCAAACTCGCCTTCGACAGCATCGACATCGCTTTTTCATAGCCTTGCGCGAAGTCGAATTCCAAGGCGATCACATCATTTCTCTCAGGCTCAAACACATGTATTTTGATCCTCCGGTCGTCCCGCGCCATTTGCGTATACCGCAGGACCACATTCCGGTCGGGATAATGCTCATACCAATTGTTTAAAAAGGATTTTTTCAGCAATTCCACCGCCCGGTCGTCCAGGCCGTCCTCAAAAATCCTTATTTTTTCCACAAGCTCCTCAAGTTCCGTCACAATACGGAGATAAAAACCCGGATTGTTCTCCTGAGCAAAGAACCCCGAAACATCCAGCTCCAGCGTGTCCTCCTCAAATTCCGGCAGATAATAAATCATAAACCGTGAGCGCACATCATAATAAAGCAGCTCTTTCTCCACCCAGGCGTTAAAGGGACATTTCCCGCATTGGAACAGATGAAGCGTTTTGTCGAAAATCTGACTTTTCAGCAGAAAATCCTCCGCGCCATCCACGGAATCCCACAGTCTCATGTTTTGCTTATGGCCGCATTCCGGACATTCCAGCTCATGGGTGGCGGATTTACTAAAAACTTGTGTGCCGTTCATATACGATTCCTTCCGAAGGTGTCGCCGCGACGCGGTCAATCCATTATACCACACACACCGGAAGTTGGGTATGCTTAAGACCCGTCATTTGTCAAAGAAATCTTTGATCTTCTCCGCCATCACCGGCGCCAGATCCATCAGCCGGTCAAAGAGGGCGTTGTGCCCCTCGATGGGCAGCAGCCGCACCTGTCCGTTCCCCACGATCAGAAATCCCATGGGCAAAACGCTGACCCCCGCGCCGCTTCCCCCGCCGAAAGGGAATCCCGGCGGCTCGTCCCGCAGAGGCGCGTCCAGGAAGAACTCGCTCCCCCCCGCGGCGAAACCGCAGGCCACCCGGGATATGGGAATGATCACCGTGCCGTCGGCGGCCTCCACCGCGTCCCCCACCACAGTATTCACATCCACCATTTCACGGATACTCTCCATTGCCGTTTTCATCAGGGTTTCAATGGGATGATCGCTCATATACACGCCTCCTAAATCTATTTTGGATCCGATGCCAAATCCATCTTTGCAGCATAAAGATAATATGATCCAAAGGCGCGTTTAATATGCAGTCCGCAGTCAGCGACCACCGAAGCTCCCCGGAATATTCAGGCTGCACGCGCAGATCCGGTTTCAAATATCTGGCGTCAAAATGCTTCGCGAACCAGTTGGCGGCCGAGGGCACAATCCCCCACAGGACGCCCGCCCCCATGGCCGTCGCCCAGGGACTCCCCGCGTTCAGAACCACCTTGACATCCAGTTTTTCCAGAATGATCTGGCGTATTTCCTCCCTAAAGAACCCCCGCCAATACCGCCAATCCGTCTTTTTCTTCTGCTTGGACTTCCGGTCCGCGGTTCGGTAAAAAGTCCGCCCGCAGACGGTCAGAACAATATCCCTGCGAAAAGAACCGTTTTCCCAGGCAATGGACACATAAGCGCGAACCGGACACGCGGCCGCCGCGGGAGGCAAAACCAGCGCCGCCAGCATCGCGGATACCGCAAACATCGTATTCATACAAATGTATTTTATCCCAAAAAAGCCCCGTTTATGCGCGCCGCCGGCCCATCCGAATCAGTCCAGCACACCCTCTAAGATATCGTCCACCTTAAAATGAAATCCATCGAATAAATCCGATCGGGTCTCATCCCCCATGAGGAATTTCTCCGTCATTCCAGTCTTGAAATTCTCCGCCAAAACCCATCCCTCATACATATCGACGACCCAATATTCCACAACACCGTTCACCTTGTAGATATCCCTTTTCTCATTCAAGCAATACTTTCTGGTTGAGGGCGACAATATCTCAACAACCAGTTCAGGCCCCTTCACACACCTGTTCCTGACAAATTTATCCTTGCCGCAAATCACAGACAAATCCGCCATCACAAACGAATCATCCTCCCAGAAGTACAGCCCCATGTTACCGCCGTACACCCGACAGGGGCCTTTGCCCAAAGTATCGTCAAACAACCGGCCAAGCCTGATGGCGACAACCTCGTGGTTAGGAACCGCCGGCGACATGGCGACCAATTCACCGCGCATCAGTTCCCAAGTACCGTCGTGATGGTATTGTGACATAATGAAATCCCTCAATGTCATTTCGGTCTCATCCAACAGCATCATGACCATGAAATCCACCCCCGTCTTTGAATCAAAATAACCCCTCAAATATGTTCATATAACCAAAAATTCTATCCACGCCCAAACCGTCATTCTGAAACAGACCGATATCAATGATATCCCCCTCCAAGAACTCATGCCGCTCATACACAGACCCGCTCAATATAAAAACCTCAATCATTCGGATATCGGTACTGACAATCCAATATTCAGGGACACCCTTCTCTAAATAAGCTTTGAACTTGTCCCGTCTGTCACGCTTAACGGAAGTCTTAGATAGAACCTCCACCACCAATGCGGGAATTCCTTCATAATAGTAATCACCGATCGGAGTATCCGCGTTAATGACCTGTATATCCGGCTGATACTTTTGGTTCCCGGACAAACTCAGTCCATACGGCTCCCCAAAGACCTTGTACCCCTTTCCGCTTAACACAAACCGAAACAGCGCAAGCAGCGTGGAACAAACGTCAGCATGATCCTTAGATACCGGCGCCATATTAAATACCTGCCCCCCATCAAACTCAAGTATAGCTTCATCCCATTGCTTCTGCATTTCTTCAAATTCAGTGATCCCGTATAATTTATTTTCTTCCAAACTTACGCTCCTCATAAATACCTCCTCAGAAATCCGTGGGTTTAGCCCGAACTTCCAACCCGCCACTTTATTACCTATCGTCCAAAGATTCAAATTTACTGAAAAGCTCTCCCTCCAAATCAGCCACATACACGAAAAATAATTGTTCCATACCTAGACCCCCTGAGTTTTTTCCAGCGCAGCCGTCAAAAAATATACTCATTTCGTATAAATAGTATACCACATCCGGGGCAGTTTGCCATAGTATTATAATATCATATAAGGAGATCAATCCAGAATATGCAAATACTCTTTCAAGCCTTGCTGAAGAATTTGCGAGAACGGCGCGTTTGCTTTTTCTGCCTGATGATTGAGCCATGAAGGGATAGACAGAGTTTTCTTGACGGCCCTTGTATCGTTCACGCGCCGGTATTCGTCTGTATCGGCGGCGATCAATGTAAGCGTTTCGCCTGGCCTGAGCGGTAAAGTTTCTGACGCGGCAGGAATTTGATCGACATTGTTTTCAGCATCCCACAGCCACATTTCCGCTGCGTCCTTTGCCATCAGAAGCGCGTCGGCTTTATCATCGCCGTAAGTATGGCAACCGGGCAAATCGGGAATCGTAACACCAGTTTTGTCTTCGTCCAGGTAAAGGATAGCCGGATTCTTTAGTCAGTTGCTTGGCAAGATATTTTAACAGACCCTTGCCGTATTCGGCGCGCTCACCGACGGCGTTCTCAATCTGCCGCCCTATATCCCAATACGCCTCGACCATAGCGAAA